>JAJZSH010000174.1 GCA_021822005.1 Deltaproteobacteria bacterium
CCAGCTATTACAAATGGCTCCAGAATGGTAAATGGTCATGGGTGGCGCTGGGCCTGCAAACCGCTCGTTTCGCCCTGCGCCAGGGTACCGCCGGCCGCGTACGGCTGGGGCTCGCCAGGATTTTCCGAGACTTTGATATTCGGGGTCTCTGGACCCCAAAGTCGGGAAAATTCGGGCCGCAAAATAACATCCATCGCATCGGTCCGACCGCCGAATGAGCTGAATTCGGCGGAGTTTCGGTGAATTTATTGTTACAAGGATTATTCCCTGCCAATGAATTGCTCAACGGCAGGAAAAAATGAAACTCTAAACTCCAGTTCCCAAGGAGAAAACCATGTTGAACGACGGCGAAAAAGGGGCGGTGCTGCAACGCGACAAAGAAACATATGCCATTGTCCCCCATCTCCCACTCGGCCTCATCACCCCGGCGCAACTGCGAAAAATTGCCGAGGTCGCCGAAAAATACAAACCAGCCGCCCTCAAGATCACCAGCGCGGCGCGCATCGCCATTGTCGGCCTCAAAGAGGAGGATATTGACCAGGCCTGGCAGGATCTGGGCATGAATCCCGGGGCAGCGATCGGCCTCTGTGTCCGCAGCATCAAGGCCTGCCCCGGCAACACCCTCTGCCGCCTTGGCCAGCAGGACGCCTTGGCCATGGGCATGGAGCTTGACACGCGCTACCATGGCCTCAAATTACCCGGCAAGCTGAAGATGGGGGTCTCCGGCTGCCCCAACCAGTGTGCCGAAACCTCGGTAAAAGATCTGGGCCTGGTTGGCAAGGCCAAAGGCTGGACCATCCTGGTCGGGGGCAACGCTGCCTCCCGGGCGAGAATCGGCGTAACCCTCAGCGAAGGCCTTTCCAGCGAAGAAGCGCTGGCCACCTGCGCACGGATCATCACCTATTTCAAGGAAAACGGCAAGAAGGGCGAAAGGATGGGCCGATTCCTGGACAGGATCGGCATCGAGACCTTCAAGGCGGCCGTGCTTGCCGGGTAATTTCTGTTTTTTCCCGGATATGCCATGGGCTTGCCGTCCATGGCATATCCGGGCCGCGACCCCTTTATTCTCCCCCTGGCCAGCCACGCTCACGTGTTACCTCCAAGGTGAGGCAACGTATCTGACCCTTCCCTTCAGTTACCTTTTCTTATGAGGCAACACGATAAGGAGAATATGGAGGGTTCTTTGGGGGGCAGAAATCGTTATGCCCCCCGAGATTTTTTGGGGGTAAGCCCGGCCGGGCCTGTTTTTCTTGGCAATTCCGGCCTTTGCCGTGCTCTTCCGGGTGAAGCCGGAAGATTCGGCCCGAACGGGTTCCGGCCATTGTTTTGACCCGGCAAGCGATTGGGGCGATCAGTCCCGCTGTCAGGCCCATGGATGTCTGCTGATTCCCCTTGACAGTGCCGGGGAATTTTTTGTATTATTTCGGGACGATCCAGCCTGGGGCAGGTGTTTTCTTAAGGGGCGCAGCGCCGCTGCCAAAGCAGGTGACGGTCGGTGTCTACTTCCCGGAATCTGCCAACGGGCTTGCCCCTGTTCCCCTCCTGCCGACCTACGGACCCAGAGAGCGCAGTGACTATCTTGCCAACCACTCCCATGCAGAAATGGCTTTTTCGCGGCGTCGCGCTTCTGCTCGCCGCCACCATCGGCGCCCTGGGCTTTTATATCTTTTGCTCGTACCAGGCTTTTTTCAACTCCGACGCCGCCATTGCCAATATCCTGGCGGAAGAAATCGTCCGGTCCGGAGAGTTTTTTCCAAAAACCTGGTGGTATGTCAACGATGATCTCTGGGTGTTTTACAAGCATCTTCTGTTGATCCCCTGGGTCATGGCCGGGGAAAACAGCTTCTTTGCCCATGGCGTTTCCGTTTCCCTGGTGATCGGGATCACCATGACGGTGCTGGTCTTGCTCCTCAGGGCGCTGGGGCTCTCTAAAACAGCGGCCTTGATGGGCTGTGTCATCATCGGCCTGGGGTATTCCCCCCTGTATCTGCGGGAGGTTTACGGCGAGGCCGCCTACACCTGGTACTTTGCCTTTATCCTCTCCTTTTTTCTTCTCCTGCTCCGCACCAATCGGCCGGATGCCGGAAGGTATGCGAGACCACTCCTGTTTGCCCTCCTGCTCGTCCTTGTCTATCTCGTGGTGCTCGAAAACCCGGTGCGTTTTCTGATCTACTACATCGTGCCGTTTTCCGGCGCTTTTCTGGTTCTCCTCTATGCGGAGCGGGAGGCGTTGCTCGGGAGCGAAAAAGGTGATTGGCGGGCAACGCTCTTCCCTATGATCATTCCTGTGGCGGCCATTATCGGGGTGCTCCTGCTGGGAGTCCTCTCCTACAAGCGGTTGTTTGCCGGACTCCTCCATGCCGAAGGCGCCAATCATGCGTTGCTGGTCCCGCTCCAGGATCTGCCTTTTCATGTCGCCTATTCGGTGCTCGGGCTGTTGAATTTTATCGGCGCGGAGTGGCAGGACAAGGTGGAGCTTGCCTCCGTGGAAGGGGTGGTTTCCCTGCTGAGGCTGGGGCTCTATCCCCTGGCCCTGGCCCTTCCCGCCTACTATGCCCGGAAGGATTTTTTTCGCCTGGACCAGCCGCAGAGATATTTCGTGGCGCTTTCATACCTCGGCTTTGCCCTGATCTTCTTTTTGTACTCGGTGAGCACCCTGCACGAAAACGCCTACGCCGCCCGCAACAACATCCGGTACATCATCCCTTTCCTGATGATGGTCCTGGTCTGCCCGGTGGTGATGTGGCGCTTTTTCCCCCAGGCTGCCAGGGTAGCGCTGGTCGTGGCCTTTTTGCTCGCCCTCGCCGGGTCCTGGAAAAACATCTCCCCAGAGGGCTGGCAGGAGACGGCCAAGTCCCGGACCGATCTGATCGCCGCCCTCAAAAGCCGCGGGCTTGTCTCCGGGTATGCCCCGTACTGGGACTCGCACGTCTACACCGTGCTGAGCAAGGGCGAGGTGAGCATCCGGCCCCTTGACATCGACACGCGCGGAATCGGTCTGTGTCTGTGGCTCTCCAGCGACCGGTGGTACGAAAAGGGCTACGCCGACGGCAAGGTTTTCTTTCTGGTGCCCAATGAGAAGCTCGATAACTGGAAGGATGGGCGTGAAAAACTTTCTCTGCCCCAGCCCGCCGAAGCCTTTCCGCAGGGGAACTATACGGTTTTTGTCTTTGCCGAGAACCCCCTTCCTGAAATCGGAGAGAAAGGGCGCGCCTGTAGAGAGGGAGAGGGCGAATGACCGTGTTTTTTGTTGAAAGAACAGCAACAGTCAACGAAAGAGGGGGAATCCCGTGTCCAGGCCGGTAAAGATCAGCGTGGTGTCTCCTGTCTATGGATGCAGGGAGTGTCTGGGTGCGCTCTGTGAAAGGGTTGCGGCAACGCTTGCGCCCATCACCGACGACTTTGAGATCATTCTGGTCAACGATGCCTGCCCCCAAGGCTCCTGGGAGCACATCCAGGCGCTTGCCCGCCAGGAGCCCAGGATCAAGGGGATCAACCTTTCCCGCAATTTCGGTCAGCACTACGCCATTACCGCCGGACTCGATCATGCCCGGGGCGACTGGGTGGTGGTGATGGACTGCGACCTGCAGGACAAGCCCGAGGAGATCGCCACGCTGTACGCCAAGGCGATGGAGGGGTACGATATCGTTTTCGGGCAAAGGGTGGAGCGGCAGGACAGCTTTTTCAAGAAGCTCGCCTCCCGGATGTTTTACCGGGTGTTGGAGTATTTCACCGACACGGAGCACGACAGCACCATCGCCAATTTTGGCATTTTCTCCAGGCAGGTGATCGAAACCGTCAACCGTTACCGGGAACAGAACCGCTCCTTCCCTCTGTTTGTGAAAATAGCCGGATTCAAAGGAACACAGATTCCGGTGGAGCACGATGACCGGTTGTATGGCAAGTCGTCCTACAACCTTACCAAGATGGTTAATCTTGCCATCGACTCCATCGTGGCCCACTCCAACAAGCCGCTCAGGCTCTTCATCCAGTTTGGGTTCTTTATTGCGCTGGGCAGCATGGTGTACGCCTTCTGGCTGTTTTTAAGTTATTTTCTCTACGGCGACATCGCGGAGGGCTGGACCAGCCTGATGGTCTCGATGTTTTTCATGTTCGGCCTTCTTTTTGGCATTTTGGGGATTCTGGGGTTGTACATCGGCAAAATTTTTGACGAGGTCAAAGACCGGCCACTCTACATCATCCAGGAAGCCATCAATATCGAGCCCAGGCCATGAAAAAAATAGCCATTCTCCAGTCCAACTATATCCCCTGGAAGGGATATTTCGACCTCATCCGCAGCGTTGACGAATTCGTGCTCTACGATGACATGCAGTATACCAAGAACGACTGGCGCAATCGCAACAAGATCAAGACCCGGGACGGCCTGGCCTGGATCACCATCCCGGTCCGGCAGGAAACGTTGAACCAGACGATCCGGGAGACCAAGATCGCCAATCCGCTCTGGCACAAGCAGCACTGGAAAATGCTCGCCCAGGATTACGCCAGGGCCGCGCATTTCAAGGAGTACAAGGAGGTTTTCGAGGAGCTGTATCTGGGCGCCACCGAGACCTATCTCAGCGAGATAAACCGCACGTTTCTGGTGGCCATCAACGCGCTGCTGGGTATTGCCACCACCATCCGCTGTTCCAGCGAATTCACCCTGGCTCCGGGCAAAAGTGAACGCCTTGTGGAATTATGCCGGAATCTGGGGGCAACCACCTACCTGAGCGGGCCTGCGGCCAGCGATTATCTCGATGTCCCGCTTTTCGCGGAGGCGGGGATAGAGGTCGAATGGATGGATTACAGCGGTTACCCGGCATACACCCAGCTCTTTCCGCCCTTTGAGCACGGGGTGAGCATTGTGGATCTGCTGTTTAACGAGGGCAAGAACGCCATCAGTTTCATGAAAAGAGTGGAAAGATGATCCCCTTCAACAAGCCCCCGCACACAGGCAACGAAGAGCAGTACGTCCTTGAGGCGATGAAGAGCCTGCAAATCTCCGGAGACGGAGAGTTCGGCAAGCGATGCCAGCGCTGGTTTGAAACCCAGCTCGGCTGCCGGAAGGCCCTGCTCACCCCTTCCTGTACCCATGCCCTGGAGATGGCCGCGATCCTCATCGGCATCGAGCCGGGGGATGAGGTGATCATGCCCAGCTACACTTTTGTCAGCACCGCCAATGCCTTTGCCCTGCGCGGGGCCCGCATCGTCTTCGTGGACATCCGCCCCGACACGATGAACATTGACGAAACCCGGATCGAGGCAGCGATCACCCCGCAGACCAAGGCCATCGTCCCGGTGCATTACGCCGGGGTGGGCTGCGAGATGGACGTGATCATGACCCTGGCCGAAAAATACTCCCTCTTTGTCATCGAAGATGCCGCCCAGGGCATGATGAGTCGCTACAAGGGGAGGCCGCTGGGGACCATCGGCCATCTCGGCGCCTACAGCTTCCATGAAACCAAGAACTACACCAGCGGCGGCGAGGGCGGACTGCTGATCATCAACGACGGGCGGTTTGCCGAGCGGGCCGAGATCATCCGCGAAAAAGGGACCAACCGCAGCCAGTTCTTCCGCGGCATGGTGGACAAGTACAGCTGGGTGGACATCGGCAGCAGCTATCTGCCTTCCGAGCTCCAGGCGGCGTATCTTTGGGGACAGCTGGAGATGGCCGAAGCCATCAACGCCGACCGGCTTGCAAGCTGGCTGGCCTACCGCGACAAACTCGCCCCCCTTGCGGCGGCTGGGGTCATCGAGCTCCCCGTGATCACGGAAACCTGCGCACACAATGCCCACATGTTTTATGTCAAGGTCAAGGATCTGGAGGAGCGCACCGAGCTTCTGGCGCAATGCAAGCAGGACGCCATCTGGGCGGTTTTTCACTATGTGCCGCTGCACAGCGCCCCGGCCGGCCTGAAATACGGGCGCTTTTCAGGGAGGGATATCTACACCACCAGCCAGAGCGAACGACTCATCCGTCTGCCTTTGTATTATGGGATAACCGGGGCAGAGATCACCGCGGTCTGCGAGAAGATCACGGAATGGAGCGAGAAAAACTGATGGCACACCTCTATATCTTCGGGACCATACTGTTCACGGTTTACGGCCAGTTGATCATCAAGTGGCGGATACCATTTCATGGAGATTTGCCGGGGGAGGCGATCCCCAAGATAGTCTTTCTCCTCAAGTTGTTTTTTGACCCCTTCATTGTGAGCGGATTTGCCGCCGCCTTTTTGGCTTCGCTTTGCTGGATGGCCGCCATGACCGCCTTTGAGCTCAGTTATGCCTACCCCTTCATGGGGCTCACCTTTGTCCTGGTCTTTTTGGCCTCGGTGTTTCTGCTGGGCGAACATGCCACCGGCTACAAGATCGTTGGTCTCGCGCTCATCGTTTTAGGCATCATCGTCACCAGCAGAGGCTGAGAACTAGCCCCGCGCCGCACATCCGCTCCCGTTCGGGAGGCCTCCCCCTTTGCAGCTTTAAAAAGATGATTTTGCAGGAGCGGCCTTGGCCGCGATGCGGTGGTTATCGCGGCCAAGGCCGCTCCTGCGGGAGGCAATAATGCTTCGCGTTTTTATCGAGAATTGGAACTACAGGGCCGGATCCCGGTTGTAGATATCGGGCCGGAACTGGATCGTGCCTTCACGATCAACCCAGGCGGTCA
>JAJZSH010000175.1 GCA_021822005.1 Deltaproteobacteria bacterium
GTAACGGAATCGATGCGACAATCATCAGCCGGCACCCTGGCCCGCAACCTGATCATATGCCGCAGCGGGATGGAACAGAGGTTGTACACCACCTCGTAGGTTCCGTTTTTCGCCACGTAGTCAACGCCGCAAAGCGCCAACAGATGATCCATCCGCAGTTCGGGCTCATCCTTGAGCCAGCGGCACATTGCGCCAATCTGCTCCCGCGCGACAATCACACCGACCTGGCCGCGACTTTCGACCACCTCGATGACCTCGGCGGGAAACTGATTCTTGATTTTTTCTGCTATCGCCAACGGCTCCATCGCCAATGCTCTCCCATGATCTTATCCTGAAGGCGCATCAGGCCTTCCATCAACGCCTCCGGGCGGGGTGGACAGCCCGGCACATAGACATCCACCGGCAAAAATTCATCACAACCCTGCACCACGGCGTAGGAATTGAAGACACCGCCGCTGCAGGCGCAACTACCCATGGCCACCACATAACGGGGCTCCGGCATCTGGTCGTATACCCGGCGCACCACCGGCGCCATTTTTTTCGACACGGTACCGGCCACCACCAAGGCATCGGATTGCCGCGGACTGGCCCGGAAAATCATGCCGAAGCGATCCAGGTCATGATAGCTTGCCCCCGCGTCCATCATCTCAATGGCGCAGCAGGCAAGGCCAAAAGTGGCGGGCCAGACGGAGCCGGCCCGCCCCCAGTTTACCAGCTTATCGAGCGCCATGATGAATGCATTGGCGCCGGGAATCATCTTGACCCCCTTTTCGATTTCAACAAGTTCGACCTGGTTTACTTCTCCCACTGCAATGCTCCCTTTTTCCAGGCATAAAGATATCCGACCAGCAGAAGGCCGATGAAAATCACCATCTCGACAAAGGCGAAGACCCCAAGCGCATCAAAAACCACGGCCCAGGGATAGAGGAATATCGCCTCCACGTCGAAGACCACAAAGAGAATGGCGATAAGGTAAAATTTCACGTTGAACGGAAAGCGCGGCGCTTCCGAAGGCGGGTTGCCCGATTCATAGGCAGCCAGCTTTTCAGCATAGGGTCGTCGCAATCTGAAAAACCTGCCCACAAACAGGGTTATCCCGCCAAAAGCCAGAGCAAAGAGCAAAATAAGGCCTATGGCGAGATAATCGAAGGGAAGATAACTGCCCGGCATAAGTTAACCTGCTTACCTAATTCTTTTAGTTACGCCTTCAGGCGCAGGATGTTTTCGGCAAACCGCTGCCGTTTTTCTTTCGAGGCCTCATCCGGCCGCTCGAAACTCAGGCAACCGGTGGTGCACTTGGTGACGCAGGCCGGCTCCAGACCCTCCTCGATGCGGTCTTTGCAGAGGTCGCATTTGCCGACTCGGCCGGTCTGCAAGTTCCACTGGGGCACCCCCCAGGGGCAGGCGGTCATGCAGGCCTTGCAACCCACGCAGAGATTGGCATCGACAAAGACAATGCCGTCCTTCTGGCGCCGCTGCATGGCGCCGGTCGGGCAGGCCGCCACGCACCACGGCTGCTCGCAATGGAAACAGGCCATATAGACAAAGTCGGTGACCGGAACATTCTTGACATTACGCGGCCCCACCTGCATCATCTTGCAATAGGAAGAGCCGTCCGGAACGGAGTTCTTGGTTTTGCAATGCGTCTCGCAGGCTCGACAGCCGATGCACCGTTTAATATCCTGTGTTACGTAATATTTACTCATGGTCTCAACTCTCCCCTTAGCTTGCTGGTTGAACATTAACAAAACATTCCAGCAGGGTTACACCACCGCCGGCTTTGTCCCATTCCGACAACAGGCCTTTTGCGAAAATCTGATCAGCCAAGCCTTTGCCGTACGCCCTGGTCTGGGCGGGAACGGTCCGGCCAAAGCCGTGCAACATGAACACCACATCAGGATGGATAAAATCGGTTACATACGCCCGGATCTTGCCGCGGGCCGCGTCATTGCTCACCTCCACCATGGCGCCGTCCTTGATGCCTCGCTTGGCGGCTTCCTTGGTGTTGATCCACAAGACATTCTCCTTTAAAAGTTCATGGAGAGCCGGGTTGTTGGTGCTCTGGCCGTGGGCCTGATACCCGCAGCGGCCGTGCGTCAAGCGCAATGAACCTTCAGGCCCGGTGCTCGGTTTTTCATAAGGCTTGAAGGAAGGCACCCCCGCCTTCTCCATGACGCTTGAAACAAGCTCGATCTTGCCGGAAGGAGTCGGGAACTTGAGACCATCCTTTCTGTCCATCCAGATGGGATCTTTGGCAAGGGAGACAAAACCCTTGGCGTCGAAGTCCCCGATCTTCACGTCGGTATCCTTGAGCTGATAATTCCAGATATCCTCAATGGTCTCGAAGGGGAAGAGGTCACCCTTGCCAAGGCGTTTGAGCAGCTCTTTGACAATCCACCACATGGGTTTGGTGTCGTAGAGAGGCTCAACGGCCTTCTGGCGCCGGTAAAAGGCAGGCTTCAGGCCACTGACCGCCTGGAGGATGTTATCCCGCTCAAGGTAGGTGGCTTCCGGCAGGATGACATCGGCATGCCAAGCGGTTTCGCTGTAATTCACATCGATGGACACCAGCAGATCGAGATTTTCAAAGATCCTTTTCTGTTCCTCGGGATCCGGATTTGCCAACAGCGGGTCATGGCGATAGGCAAAGTAGGCCTTCACCGGATAAGGCTTTCCGGTCTCGATGCAGGGATAGAGCAGATGAATCAGGCCGGGACCGGCGTCAATATGCTTGATTTCGGTACCCACGCCGTCGCAACGTGGATCCGTGGGCTTGGGCATGAGATCGACAAGGGTTTTCAATCCTTTTCTGCCGGCGGCACCGGGACCCTTGGCAAACCACATACCACCCGGCATCTCGACAGATCCGAGCAGGACATTGATGATGACCGCCATGCGGCTGGCATAAAGCGAATCCGGATACCGGGAGTTCATCCAGCCGCCATGGAAAATAACATGGGGCGCATCCTCGGCAACCTCCTGGCAGAAGGCCACAATCTCCTCGGCGGGTATCTCGGTCTCCTGCTCGGCCCATTCGGGGGTATAAGGCTTGACGAATTCGGCCAGCTGCGGAAAGCCGGTGGTCCAGCGGGTAACAAAATCCTTATCGTAAAGGTCGCGCTTGATAAGGGTATGAATGATGGCCAGATTCAACGCATAATCGGTTCCCGGCTTGATCCGCCAGTAGCGCGTGGCCTTGCCGGCGGTCACCGATGCCCGGGGGTCGATATAGGTCATCTTGGCGCCTTTGGCCAGGCCTTCGGTTACCGCCTTGACCTCTTTCACCATGATGGATTCGACAATATTACGTCCGTAGAACACCATGTGCTTCGTATTCTTATAATCGTACTTCACCGCGCCACGCCCGTAACCCAGCAGGTTTTTCACGGCATGGTGGGCATTGCGCTCACAGGTGGCGCCATGGGTAAAATAATTGGGCGACCCCACGGCCCGCAAAAAGGCCTTGGTCAGATCATTATAGGGGCCCCCACGGTCACTCAGAGCGATGGCCTTGCCGCCATGCTTTTCCATGATGGTCTTGAGCTTGCCGGCCACGTGGTCAAGCGCCTCGTCCCAGGAGACAGTTTTCCATTGCCCCGCGCCCCTCGGTCCCACACGGATCATCGGCGCCTGTGGTCTTTCGTGATCATATTCAAGGGCAATACCCGATGCGCCTTTGGCACAGAGACTGCGCCCCATGGCCGCATCATTGGGATTACCCTCGATCCAGACCACCTTGCCATTCTCTACCTCGACACGGATCGGGCAGCGCACCGCGCACATCCCGCAAATACTGTAGACACTTTTTTTCATCACCACGACCTCCTTGATCCTCGCTTGCCAGTTCCCTTACCAGGGGAAATCATATGCACCAATCGCCTCTCGTCCCAGCCCGGTTTTCCCGGCGGCCAGGCAACAATTCTCGTCCGGCCCCATTACGCCGCCAGGGCTTTCGCAACCTTTTCCTCCAGTTCTTCCTTGTCGATGGGCTTCACACAATACTCCGACGCTCCGAGCTGCAAAGCGAGACGCGCCGTCTCGATAGTAGGATAACCGGTCAACATGATCGCCCGGATCGCCGGGTCCACCTTTTTCAATTCCTCCAAGATCTCGATCCCGCTCATCTTCTTCAGCTTGATGTCGAGGATGGCGAGATCGACCTTATGCTGCCGCGCATAGGCGAGAGCATCCTCCTCCTCCGTAAACACGGCAACTTCATGGCCTTTCTTGCTGAGAATCCGCTGCACCAGGACTGCCGCATCGACAACATCGTCCAAGGCAAGAATGAACGCCATCAGTTTTCTCTCCACCGGCAGGGGTGGGAGCACGCCGACCAGCCTTCCCCGAGGGTAGGAGGGAAGACCGGCCGGCGGTGGGGCACACACGCTCCTTGAAAAAGCCCCGGGGGGGAATCTAGAACCAACACCGACAACCAGTACGGCCTTTTTTCAATATACGCCCAGCAGATTGAGGGCGAGCAGCGCCAACCCCGCGCAGGCAACGCGCTTGACTATAATGGGGCTCAACTTCTTGGCGATCTGGGGGCCGATGTAGCCGCCCAAGAGCGCGGCCGGGAACATGGCCAGGAAAAAGACCAGATCAAAGTTACCGAACTGCATGTGCCGGACGGTGCCCATGGCGGTGTTGAAAAAAATGGCAAGCAGAGAACTGCCCACCACGATGTACATGGGCAACCCCATGGCAACGGTCATCAGCGGCACCATGAAGGGCCCGCCACCAAAGCCGAACATGGAAGACATGATGGCGATGAGAAAACCGCCGGTGCATCCGACAATCATATTGGCCTCGAACTCATGGCCCCAGAATTCTACTTTCATGGTCGTCCCTCCTTATCCCTGTTTCGCCTTGGCGGCTTCCTCGGCACGCTTCTTGAACTCCTTCAGAATGGCCTGCTCCTTCTTGTTCTTCTCAAGGTAGCCCGGCGTGGTCTGCCAGAACATGAGACCAGCCAGCACCACCAGGATCCAGCCAAAGGCGAACTTGAACTGGTCGAGGGTGATGAGTTCGGTCAGCTTGGGGCCGATGAAGCCGCCCACCAGCATGGCGCAACCAATACCGGCACCGAGCTTCCAGTTGATGAACTTGATCTTCGAGTAATTGTAGATGCCGCTGCCCTGGGAGAAAAGCACGGTGGGCATGACGGTGCCTGCCACGATGGTGTGGGGCAGGGGGAAGAGCGTCACCAGGATCGGATTCAGGATGAAGCCGCCACCCGCGCCCATGAGCACGCCGAAGATGGAGATAACCAGACAGAGCAGGAAGGGCCCCAGCAGATTGAGGCTGGTACCGGCGGAGGCAAGATAGACGGTGGGGAAGGAGACCGAGTTGTCGAAGGTAACGGCCTCGCTCTTGACCTTCTTGATGGTTTCCTTGTCGCCTTCCTTGATCCGCTCGGTGACCGCGGTGACGACCACATTGTATTTGCCGGGAGCCTGGCCGGCGGGAAGCTTGATCTTGGCGGTGTAGTCGCCGGCTGGCGTCATCTCGACGCTGGCCTCCAACAGCTTGCCAACGCCGCGGAAGCGGCCCTTCACCAGCTTCATCGACTCGCTTTTGGTCGTCTTTTCATCCATCGGCTCAAGCAGGGTGCCGCGGGAACCGATGATGCTGGCCATGATGGTGGCCTGGTAGCTGTCGATCTTCATTTTGGCCGGGGCACTGTAGGCGGCATTCGCGCCGGTTGCCTTCAGCACCTCGGAATAGTTCCATTTCTTGCCTTTGGCCTTGGCCTTGTCCAGTTCGCCGGCCATCTCCTTGGGCACGAAAATCTTATAGAACGCCGGCATCTCCTGCGTCACGTAAAACTTGTAGGGAATTTTGCCGGTCTTGGGATCCTTCTTGCTGTCGAAGCGGTTGGCCCTTAGCTGCTTGTCTGCAGAATAGACCTCGACATAGACCTGGGAGCCGGCCGGGGCCTGGCCGGTGACCATGATTTCGCCACCGTTGCTCAGCGAGGTTTTGTCAATCATTACGGTGGGGGCATTGGCAGCTGGAGCCGGTGCCGGCGTCGGGGTTGCCGCCATCGCGGGGGCCGCGGCAGGCGGTGTGGTTTCCGGCGCCGCCAGGGCGCCACCAACCGGCATGGCGAAAAACAAGGCCATGGCCCACGCAACATATGGATACAGTCGTAACTTCCGTTTCATCATTGTCCTCTCCTTAAATGTGCTGAGAAATTTAAGACAGCATCACTCCGCCTCACCTCTCCTAATGTATTGCCACGCACCTCCCTTCTGGTTGCGCCCCCTCTCTCATTCGGAGGCAGTTGTCAATCTTCCCCATGCCTCGTACCGGCGCACCTTCACCGTGAGGGCAAACGCCGGCACTTCCCCTTGGTATTGCAAAAAGAATGCCGCACAGCACGCCCCGGCCGGGTTCGTGGCGTTTTTTTTTTGATCGCTATTTCGGTCAGTTGAGGCCAACAGGAAATGAGGTGCCCGCTTTCGCCACTACACGATCGTCCCCCTGGTGCATCTTTTTTGTTGCGGCGCAGCAAAAAAGATGCACCAGGGAAAGGGTAATACTTCATGCGGCAGGCACAGCGAAAAAAGAATCATTCC
>JAJZSH010000176.1 GCA_021822005.1 Deltaproteobacteria bacterium
AGCGTGGAGCCGGGCGAAAGCGGCCTGGCAAAGTTGTCAACCGTGACCTTGCTGTAACGGTCGTGGATCGAATAGGTGTTGAGGCCGGAAAAATCCAGGGGCTGGTATGTTTTCATGGGAGTTATCCAGGGATCCAGGGGGGTCAGGCGGAAACGCCGCGGCCGTACAGGGCCTCATCCACGATCTGGCAGAGCAGATGCTCCACCCAGAGATGCGCCTCCTGAATGGCCGGGGTAACCTGCGAGGGCACATTCAGGGTCAGGTCGGCCAGACCGATGAGCCTGCCGCCATCCTTGCCGGTGAGCGCCGCGGTTTGCAACCCCAGGCCCTTGGCCACCTCCACCGCCTTGATAACATTGGGCGAGTTGCCGCTGGTCGAGATGCCCAGGGCCAGGTCGCCTTCCTTGCCGAGGGCCTGGATCTGCTTGCTGAAGATATCGTCAAAGGAAAAATCATTGCCGATACTGGTCAGGATGGAGCTGTCCGTGGTCAGAGCGATGGCGGCGAGCGGTGGCCGGTCGATCATGAAACGGTTGACAAACTCGGCCGCCATGTGCTGGGCGTCGGCGGCGCTGCCGCCGTTACCGAAGATGAGCAGTTTGTTGCCGCGCTGGAGGGTGTCGATCAGCCACCCAGCCAGCTGCTTGATGGCGGCCATCTGGGTGGCGACCAGCGCTTCCTTGGCGGCAATGGAGTGTTTCAGGCTTTCGCTGATAAGATGGTCCATGGATTCCTTTGGAAATAAAAAGGCTGGGAACAAAAAAGTTCGTGGAAAAGAGATGGTCTCGTGAAAAGGTCAAAGGTCCGTAACGATATTCATCGGCACTGCTGCCGATGATTGAATCAATAAATTACCAAGCATGTGTTGTCATCGTGGCTTTTTACGATTTCAACAAACTTCAGCGTTGTCCGGTTGGAATATGGTGAGGGGGAGTGTCCCCATGTGAGTGTCCCCCGTTCTTCTTTTCAAACTCTTTCATGAAGGCGACCAGCGTCTCGACCCCCGCCTTGGGGAAGGCATTGTAGATCGAAGCCCGGCAGCCGCCGATGGAGCGGTGGCCCTTCAGGCCGTCCAGGCCCTGGGCCGTGGCTTCCTTGATGAACTGGGCTTCAAGCTCCGGGGTGGGCAGGTTGAAGGTGACGTTCATCAGCGAGCGGGAGCCTGCCTTGGCATGGCCCCGATAATAGTCGGTGCTGTCAATGGCCTGGTAGAGGATGGCCGCCTTTTCCCGGTTGATCTTTTCCATGGCCGCGACGCCGCCCAGTTTCTTGAGCCATTTGAGCACCAGGCCCACCACGTAGATGGCAAAGCAGGGCGGGGTGTTGAACATGGAGCCGTTGTCGGCATGGGTCTTGTACCGGAGCATGGTCGGCACATTGGCCGGGGTGCGGTCCAGCAGATCTTCCCGGATGATGACCACGGTTACTCCGGCCGGGCCCATGTTTTTTTGTGCCCCGGCATAGACCAGGCCGAAGGGGGTGATGTCGAACTCCCGCGAAAGGATGTCCGAGGACATGTCGGAGATCAGCATCTTCCCGCTCTTGGGCATGGCGGGAAACTGGGTGCCATAAATGGTGTTGTTGGTCACGAAATACAGGTATTCTGCCGCCGGATCAACGGTATAATCGCCATCCTTGGGCACGTGGTCGAAATTGCTTTCCTCGCTGGAATAGGGCACCTGGATGTCGCCGAAGAGCCTGGCCTCCTTGATGGCCTTCTTGGCCCAGACGCCGGTGTTGAGGTAGGCGGCGGACTTGCCGCTGCCCAGCAGGTTCATGGGGATCATGGCAAACTGGGTGGAGGCGCCGCCCTGGAGGAACAGCACCTTGTAGTTGGCCGGAATCCCCATGAGCTCACGCAGATTCGCCTCGGCCTCGTCAACCACCGCGATGAAATCCTTGGAGCGGTGGCTCATTTCGATAAGGCCCATGCCCCTGTTGTTGAAATTCACAATATCCTTGGCAGCCTGGGAGAGAACCTCCTCGGGGAGGGTGGACGGTCCGGCGCTGAAGTTGTAAATTCTCTCGGGCATGATCTTCTCCTTTGTGGAATATATGGTATATAGATGTTCTATTCTAGTGTCCGTCCGGAAACGGCCCTTTCGCCCGATTGCCGCGTTGCTCAGTCGTCGAAAAATGCTCACGTACCCTATGTACGCTCCGCTTTTTCGTCTCCCTCGCGCCTTGCTCTCGAACGAAATCGCTCGTTTCCGGACGGACACTATTCTATACGTTGATAATGCTGGCTTTTTCTGCCGGATTGGCTCCCGTGCCGGGCAGATGTGAAAATTTTATTTGTACCGGAAACCAGCCTGAAGAACAATTGTTTTCTTTGCTGTAATGGGGGATGCCCGCAATATATGGATGGGTCTGCCACAGAAGCGCCACTCTCCGAACCCGTGATCATCCTCATCGGCCCGACGGCCGTGGGCAAGACCGCGCTTTCCCTCGCCCTGGCCGAGCGGTTTTCCTGTGAGATCGTGGGGCTCGATTCCATGCAGATCTACCGGCACATGGACATCGGCACTGCCAAGGCCACGGCTGCGGAGCGAGCCCGGGCGCCCCATCATCTTTTCGATATGGTCGAGCCTGACGAGGAGTATCATGTGGCCCGCTATGTTGCGGACGCCGCCAGGGCCTGCAAGGAGATCATCGCCCGGGGCAAGCACCCCCTGCTGGTCGGCGGCACGGGCCTCTACCTCAAGGGTTTGCTGGAAGGGCTGTTCGAGATTCCCGCCGTGCCGGAGACGGTGCGGGCCAGCCTCGGGCAGCGGCTGGTGGAAGAGGGCAGGGCGGCCCTCTTTGCCGAGCTCGGCCAATGCGACCCCGAATCCGCCAGCCGTATCCACCCCAACGACACCCACCGGCTGCTGCGGGCCCTGGAGATCTTCCAGGCCACCGGCCGGACCTGGAGCGAACATCTCCGCAGGCAGGAGGTTCAGCCCGCCTTGACCAGGGTGTTGCAGATTGGCCTGCTGCGTGAACGGGGTGCGCTCTATGAACGGATCAACCTGCGGGTGGAGAAGATGGTTGCCGAGGGGTTGCTGGCCGAGGTGGAAAAATTGCTGGGCATGGGGTATGATCCAGGCTTGAAAGCCATGCAGTCCATCGGTTACCGGCACATGCTCCAGTACCTCCAGGGCAATTGGGACTGGGACGAGACCCTTTCCCTGCTGGCCAGGGATACCCGGCGCTATGCCAAGCGGCAGATGACCTGGTTTGGCAACGATCCGCGGATCCGTTGGTTTGCGCCCTCCGAGGCGGCGGCGATTTCTGACTGCGTCGGGGCATTTCTTGCCGGAGCACAAGGGGAGTGAGCATCGCATGAATATTCCAAATTTTCTCACCATAGCCAGGATTCTGCTTATCCCCCTCCTGGTCATCTTCCTCCTGGAAGGCAGGCAGCTTGCCGCCTTCTGGGTTTTTGTCCTGGCCGGGGTCACCGATGCCTTGGACGGATTCCTGGCCAGGGTGCTGAAACAGAAAACCGATTTCGGCGCTTTTATCGATCCCATTGCCGACAAGCTGCTGCTG
Organism: Deltaproteobacteria bacterium; assembly: GCA_021822005.1. GTDB lineage: Bacteria > Desulfobacterota > Desulfobulbia > Desulfobulbales > Desulfurivibrionaceae > Thiovibrio. The sequence continues at coordinate 3,535 of JAJZSH010000176.1, forward strand.
ATCACTTCATACATAACCCTGGCTGTGCTGGGTGTTTTGCCGAAATGGCTGGCCGTGATCGTGGTGAGCAGGGATGTTCTCATCTGCGGGGGGATCGGCATTCTCATGCTCTATGACCGCGACTTCAAGATAAAACCGTCCCTGGTCAGCAAGGTGACAACCTTCCTGCAGCTGCTCACCGTGGTTTATTACCTTGGCCATGACTATCTCCAGCCCATTTTCCCCGTGGGGATCTATCTGATTTATTCCACTGCAGGATTCACCATCCTCTCGGGAGTCCATTACATCATCAGGGGCCTTGGCATTCTTGGCGACCCCGAGGCAGCGACTCAGCGTCAGGCAAACGAATAGCAAGAATAGTTTCACCCATCCCAATCAATACAGTTAAAACATAACGTAAACTATGAGGGATATCCTTTGTCCAGAATTGAGACAATCTGGGAGATAGCTCCTGTTGACCAAGTCCGCGTAAGCCTCTTGGCGGCCGAGCTGGATCTGCCCAAGCCGCTTGCGGCAATTCTTCTGGGTAGAGGTGTGGAAAACCGGACCCAGGCGGAACGGTTTTTTTCTTCCTCCCTTACCGATCTACCCTCGCCCTTTCTCATGAAGGGGATGGCGGAGGCGGTGGAGGTTGTCTTGCAGGCTCTTGCCCGGCAGGCTCCGGTGATTGTCTATGGCGACTACGATGTGGATGGCACCACCGGGGCAGCCCTGCTTTTTCTTTTCTTGAAGAAGGTCGGTTTTTCAAATGTATACGTCTGCCAACCGCATCGTTTACTTGAGGGGTACGGGCTGCATCTTGAGGCGATCCGGCGAATCGTGCCACCTGGTGTGCTGGAGCAGGCGCCCCTGGTGATTACCGTTGATTGCGGCATCTCCAGCCATATCCAGGTTCGGCAGTTGCAGGATCTCGGATGCCCGGTCATTGTTACGGATCACCATCAAGCTCCCGAGGAATTGCCCGAGGCCGAGGCGGTGCTGGACCCGCAACAAAAAGACTGCGGGTTTCCTGAGAAAAATCTGGCCGGAGCCGGGGTTGCTTTTTATCTGGCCATGGGAATCAGGAAAACGCTCCATGAGCAGGGCCGGTATGGGGCTGGGATGGGCCTGGAAATTCCCAATCTCAAATCGTATCTTGATCTGGTTGCCATCGGCACTGTGGCAGATATGGTCCCGATTACATGGATAAATCGCATCCTGGTTAAAGCAGGGCTTGAGGTATTGTCCTCCTCCCTTCGACCCGGCCTTGCGGAACTCAACAGGGTGTCAGGCATTACCGGTTCCGGGGTAACCTGTGAGGATATCGGCTATCGCCTCGGGCCCCGCCTCAATGCTGCAGGGCGAATGGGGGATGCCGGCCGGGCTCTGCAGCTGCTGGTCGCGGAAGATCATGGCCGCGCCAGGGAGCTTGCCCATGAATTGAACACTGAAAACGATCTGAGAAAATCCGTGCTTGAGGCAATGTGTCAGGAGGCGTTTGTTCTGGCCGAAACGGCTGTAAAAGCCGGCAAAAAAGGACTCATCATCACAGGAGAAGGCTGGCATCCCGGGGTGATCGGCATTGGGGCGGCCAGAATGGTTGAGAAATTTAACCGGCCCACGCTGTTTTTTACTATTAAGAATGGCATGGCAAAGGGTTCCGGGCGATCGGTGTCCGGGGTGAACCTGTACGGGATACTTAAGGAAAAGTCTGAGCTTTTCGCGGCCTTTGGCGGGCATGAAGCCGCCGTGGGCTTGACCCTGCCGAAGGAGAATATGCCGGAGCTGGAAGAACATTTTCAAGAACGACTCAGCGAAATCGTCACGGAAACGATGCTTGCGCCCAAGGTCGGCATCGCCTGGCATGAAGAAAACGGCAGTATCTTTGAACAGGGATTCTTGCAGATGTATGAAAAGATGGCGCCGTTCGGCATGGGTAATCCGGAGCCGGTTTTCAGCGCCCAGGGGATGGCGGAAAATCCCCGTGAGGTTGGCGTCAATCATTTGAAGTTCACCGTGCGTTTCAACGGTGCGATTCTCGACGGCATTGGCTTTGGTCTTGGTGATTTTCAAAGTCTCATTGCCAGTGGCCAGACCCTTGGGGTGGCGTTCAGACTCCGCCGTAATACCTTTCGCAATAAAACCAGCTGGCAGGTGGAGGCGGTTGATTTTAAGCAGTTATCAACCTGATTTTATTTGATTTTATTTTAATATACATAATATACATTATGCGACGTTGTGTATTGAGGCGAAACTTGAGGCTGTTGTCACCAGCCTTTCACGAGCATTTTTTCTATTTTCTTGGTAAAGAATCCCCTGTTGTTGAAGCCGATATTTTCGGATGAATTTGTATCGAACCGAATCACTTTATTCTCAGATGGAGAGTGTCATGAATCGTGATATCTATCAGGAGCCCCTGGTCAGCCGCTACACCAGCCGCGAGATGCAGGAGCTTTTTTCCGAGCGCACCAAGTTTGAGACCTGGCGGCGCTGCTGGATCGCCCTTGCCGAGGCCCAGCATGAGTTGGGCCTTACCGATCTCGTAACGAGCGCCATGCTCGATGAGCTGCGGGCCCATGCCACGGATATTGATTTTGAGGTGGCCTCGGCCAAGGAAAAGGAGATCCGCCATGATGTCATGGCCCATGTCTATGCCTATGGGCTGAAGTGCCCTACTGCCGAGCCGATCATCCATCTCGGCGCAACCTCGCAGTTTGTCGGGTGCAACACCGATCTGCTCCTCCAGAAAAAGGCGCTGCATCTCGTCAAGAAGGGCTTGGTCAATGTCATTGCCAACCTGGCCGCCTTCTCTCGTCGGCACAAGGGTCTGGCAACCCTGGGCTACACCCACTATCAGCCGGCCCAACCCACCACGGTGGGCAAGCGCAACACCCTGTATATTCAGGATCTTCTCATGGATCTTGACTACCTTGAGCATCTGGAGTCGCAGATCAAGGCGCGGGGCGCCAAGGGCACGGTTGGAACCCAGGCGACCTTTATCGAACTCTTCAAGGGAGATCACGACAAGGTTCGCAAGATGGATGAGCTTGTTGC
>JAJZSH010000177.1 GCA_021822005.1 Deltaproteobacteria bacterium
ATTTATCGCCGAAGTGCATTCTGCAAATCCAGATGATTTGCTGTTTGTCGAGACTACCGCGCCTTGACGAGGATACTTACCGTTTCGGGCCATTTTTTGAAGTTCTGCCGGCGTGTAGGATTTTCCAGCCTGGGCAGAAGAAACCGAAAGAAACACCGCTACAATAGTGGTCAAAGCGAACATTCTCCGAATCATATACCCCTCTCTTTTGGGATAACCCTGAGTAAATTTTCATTTTTCTTCCCAAGCCGCAAAGCCGATGGACCGCTTCTTCTTAGGCGTCGGCTGGGGCATCAGTTCGCGGATGGCGTCGAAGACGATGCTGAATTGCGCATCGTACTTCTTTTCCAGGGCCATGAGCTTGCGGGTGAGCACGGCGTTGGAGGCGAGCATCTGCCGCAACTGGACAAAGGTGCGCATGATCGCGATATTTACTTGGATGGCCCGCTCGCTACGCAACACACTGGAAAGCATGGCAACACCCTGCTCGGTGAAGGCATAGGGTGGTGGCACGGCGAAGACCGCCCCAACTTGAAGTCACATTTTGTGATTTCAAGTTGGCAAACTCCTCGGCGCTCAACTGGAACATGAAATCGTCGGGAAAGCGCTCAGCGTTACGTTTGACGGCCTGAACCAAGACGCGAGGGTCCACGCCATAGAGATCAGCCAGGTGTGTGCTGAGCAGCACCTTCTGCCCGCGAATGAGCAGGATGTGCGACTCGATGTGTTCCTGCGGAACGAGAGCTTTTCTCTCGGCCATATGCAAACCCCTTGAGAGATTTCAAAGCCGATTGCAGATTTATTTTGTTATGCGCGGCGGACAAGGAGTTGTCAATCGAAAAACCTGACAACAAGGTTGGTGCTGCGGCTGGTCTTTGAGGTCACAATTTGTGACCTTAAACGTGCCGTTCTGTGTCAGGGCATCAATTCCTTGAAATAAACGATGGAATGGAGGCGGCTGGAATAGGCGATGGGTTTCTGGCTGCTGGGGCGGGGCACGTAGATTAAATAACCCATGCCGTACTCGGCGGCCGAGACCAGTATCCGCTCGCCTCAATCCGCGTTGAGCGCGGCAACCTCTTGCGCCAGTTCCCTGAGGCCAATGGCTTCCACTCCGCCGGTCACCGGGTAGCGGTGCTGCCCGGCGTGCACGACAAACGCCCTGGCGGGCTGGATGTCGTCCAGGGCATTGTAAAAGCCGCGTTCCGGCTTGGCGGTGAGGCCGCGTTTGATTTCAATTGCCCAGGTTCCGGCCTTGCCGGGAAGGGTGAGAACGAGATCGATTTCCGCGCCGGCGGCGGTCCGGTAAAAACCGGGGCCGGTTCGCGCCGGTGCCACGTTCAGGAGGGTTTCCACCACAAACCCTTCCCAACTGGCGCCGACCACCGGGTGGCCCAGCAGTTCGTTCATTCCTTCGAGCCCCAGCAGCGCATGCACGAGACCACTGTCGCGGACATAGGTTTTTGGCGATTTGACCAGGCGTTTGCCGACATTGGCATGGACGGGCAACAGCCGGCGCACCAGCAGCAGATCGACCAGCAGCCCGATGTAGCTGGTGACGGTCGGGGCGCTGAGCGACAGTCCCGAGGCAAGCCGGGCGGCATTCAGCAGGGTGCCCTGGTTGTGTGCCAACATGGTCCAAAGCCGTTCCAGAGTTTCCGCCGGGATGCGGGGTCCAAACTGGGCTACGTCACGTTCCAGATAGGTGCGGATGAAGCTTTGGCGCAGGCGGTAGCTGTCCTGGTCACTGGCTGCCAGAAAGCTGTCCGGGAAGCCGCCCCGCAGCCACAGGCGCTCCTGGATCGCCTCGTCTCCGCCGGCTTCGAGCAGATGGAGCGGGTGCATGTCGATGTATTCGATGCGTCCCGCGAGGCTCTCGCCGGATTGCCGCAGCAGCTCCACGGAGGCGGAACCCAGGATGAGAAAGCGGCCGGTGCGCTTGCCGCGGCGGCGGCCCTGGTCGATGAGGCCGCGCAAAACCTGGAATAATTCCGGGGCGCGATGAATTTCGTCGAGGATAACCAGCTTGTCTTCGTGCCGGGCAAGGAAGAGTTCCGGTTCGCGGAGCCGATCCCGGTCCGGCCGGGATTCGAGGTCCAGATAGATGGCGGGCCGTGCTTCCGCCAGTTGCAGGGCCAGGGTGGTTTTACCCACCTGGCGCGGGCCGATGATGGCAACCGCCGCCTGCCGGCCCAGCGCCGCGTTGATTGAGTTGATGACCGCCCGCTGTATCATCCTTGTATATTAAAAATTTAATTTATGATTTGCAAGGATAAATCGTGTTGGCAAGTTCAGGTTGTATTCTCTCCTTATTACGGTCGGGGCGGAACCGGGTAGAGGTCGATCAACTCCTTGAAATAGACGATGGAGGGGAAGCGGCTGGAGTAGGCGATGGGTTTTTGGCTGCTGGGGCGGGCTACGTAGATTAGATAGCCCATGCCGTATTCGGCGGCCGAGATGAGCACCTTTTCGGTGTCGTCGCCGAGCAGGGTCCGCTCCTTCCGGTAGCCGAGCATTCGTTCCAGCCGCACCCAGAACTCCGGCACCTCCTTGGCCAGCCCCACCTCCTCGGCGCAGATGATGCGGTCGAAAAAGCCGGCCAGGGCGGTTTTGTTCATCTTGATGTCCAGGGTCTTGCCGTGGGCATTGGTGACCAGATAGACCTTTTTGCCGATCTCGCGGCAGAAGCGCAGAAAATCCGGCACATAGGGGTGGACGTCGATGAGATGGTCCACCTCCAGCTTGAGCACCGGGATGTCGAGGCCGAGCTGGTCGGACCAGAAATCGAGATCGGTCCAGGCCAGGGTTCCCTCGTGGCCTTTATACTTGGCGAGCAGCTCCACCCTGGCGTGGGCGAGGTCCAGGTTGTGGAGCGCGGCATACTGCTCGGGTACGTAATGTTCCCAGAAGTAGTCGTCGAAATGGCGGTCCAGGAGGGTGCCGTCCATGTCGAGGAGCACGGTGTCGATGGTGGCCCAGTCGATGGCCGGCACGATCTGCGGATGGGTCATGACCGCGCTCCGTGCAGCCACTGCTCAAAGGTCTGGCCGTTGATTTCCCGGTCGAAGAGCGCATGGAGCAGCGGCTCGACCAGGGCGCGTTCGTCCGGCGCGATCAGGAAGCCGGGAACCGGGGCCGTGGGCTCGCCAAAGGGCTCTGTCTGCCCCTTCCTTGCCAGTCCGCCCAGCACCTCCACCAGGGTGCCCCAGCGGCCATTGTTGTCCAGGTGCTCGATGAGCTGGAGCATGATGGTGCTGGCCGCCAGATAGCCCGGCGGCATCTCGGCTGCGCCGCTCTTGGCGCAGGGGGCGAGGGAGGCGAAGAGGCGGCAGCCGAATGGCCGCACCGGGTAGATGGTGCAGGTGTTGTCGGCCAGGAAGGGACAGGGGCGCAGGTCCCAGTTGCCCGGCTCCTCCGTTGGCTCACTCCGGAGATGGGCAGCGACAAAGCCATTGGTGGTGAGCCGCCGTGTCTTCGACTCCGCTGGCTGGAAAGCGGGCGCAGCCAGTTCGGACTCCCGCCCGGCCTCGGCCAGATACGCCATGATCCCCTGCCCTTCCAGGCTGCTCATGGTCACGCTTTTGGTGCAGCAGGTGGCGCAGCCTTTCCGGCAGGCAAAGGGGAAGCGGGCCGACCATTCGTGAAAGGCCTCGTAGATCGTCTGGAGCAGGGCAAGCCTGCTGATGGGCGGTGAGCATGGCCGTCACAAAGGGTTAGATGGCCAGAGAGCCGACTAACTCGCGCAGCGACGTCATTTTATTCGCTTCGAGGTAGGCGCCGATGCCGGCGAGGATCTCTTCGCAGGCCCGCGGGTTGACGAAATTGGCCGTGCCGACCTCGATGGCCGAGGCGCCGGCAATGAGGAACTCCAGGGCATCCTCGGCCGTGGCGATGCCGCCGATGCCGATCACCGGAATTTTCACCGCCTTGGCCACTTGCCAGACCATGCGCAGGGCAATGGGCTTGATCGCCGGGCCGGAGAGGCCGCCCACCACGTTGGCAAGCCGCGGCCGCCGGGTGCGGCTGTCGATGGCCATGCCGAGCAGGGTGTTGATGAGCGAGACCGCGTCCGCTCCCGCGTCCTCCACCGCCCTGGCCATCAGGGCCACGTCGGTGACATTGGGCGAGAGCTTGACGATGACCGGCAGCCGTGTCGCGCCCTTCACCGCCTGGGTCACGGCCGCAGCCATCTCGGGATCGGTGCCGAAGGCCACCCCGCCCTTCTTGACGTTGGGGCAGGAGATGTTCACCTCGATGGCGGCGAGCCCTGCCACCTCGTCGAGCCGGCCGGCCAACGCCGCGTACTCCTCCACCGAGTCGCCCAGGATGTTGACGATCACCGTGGCCCGCATGCCGCGTAGATAGGGCAGCTTTTCGGCCAGGAAGCGCTCCACCCCGACGTTTTCCAGGCCAATGGCGTTCAGCATGCCGCAGGCGGTCTCCACCACCCGGGGGGGCGGGTTGCCGCGCCGCGGGGCCAGGGAGATGCCCTTTACCACCACCGCGCCCAGGCGATGCAGGTTGACAAAGGATTCATACTCCTGGCCGTAGCCAAAGGTGCCGGAGGCGGTCAACACCGGGTTCTGCAAAACCGCGGAGCCGATGCGGCAGGTCAGATCGAGATCGATTAGAGCCATGCGACCTCCTCGGCACCAAAGACCGGGCCATCCTTGCAGACATGTTTGTAGGGGCCGGCCAGATCGGCGGCCGGTACCGCGCAGCCGAGGCAGGCGGCGAGGCCGCAGGCCATCATGGTCTCCAGCGAGACCTGGCAGGCCCAGCCCTGCTCCCGGCAGATTTTGGCCACGGCCCGCATCATCGGATAGGGGCCGCAGCAATAGACGATCCACGGGGCCGGGGTGGCCATGAGTTCGCTCAGATGAGCGATCACCAGGCCGTGGTGGCCGAGAGTGCCGTCGTCGGTGGCCAGGCGCGGCGTGAGACCCAGGGCGACGAAGTCATCGGCCAGGGGGCGCAGTTCCGCGGCGGTCCGGGCGCCGAGCAGCGGCACCACCGCCGCGGGCGGATTGCTGCGTTGCAGCTCGCGGGCCAGAAAGTAGAGCGGCGCAATGCCCACCCCGCCGCCCACCAGGCAGATGTGATGCGAGGTGTGCAGGCTGAAGCGGTTGCCCAGGGGGCCGACCACATCAACGGTCTGGCCGAGGGCCAGCGTTGCCAGCAAGCGGGTGCCCTTGCCCACCACCTTGATGAGTACCTGTACCCAGCCGCTGGCCGTGACCTGATGGATGGAGAAGGGCCGCCGCAGCAGCGGGTCCGCACCCTCGCCAACGCGTAGCATGACAAACTGGCCGGGCTTGGCCTCGGCGGCGAGGTCGGGCGCCAGGAAGGTCAGGCGGTAGAGGTCCGGGGCCAGGGTTTCCGCCCGGATAATCTGCGCTTTCAGTTGATATGGAGGCATATGAGGCGTATTTTTGGGTTTTAATCGACGCAATCGCCGCAAATCTCGTTATTGCTCACGGACAATTCGCGCCATGAGCCGTTTCAGGTCGTCGGGAGAGGCATATTCGATTTCCACCTTGCCGCGGGGGCCGCTCTGCACGATCCGCACCTTGGTCTCCAAATAGCGGGTCAGGTCGCTGGTCAGGGTCTTGCAGTAGGTCTCCGGGATCTGCGGCCGGCCCCGTTTGGCCGGGCGCCGCCCAGTCACTGGCCGGTTCTTCTTCTGGCGCGCCAATTCCTCGGCCTGCCGCACATTGAGCCCCTTGTCGAGGATCTGGTCCCGCGCCTCCCGCATGGTCTCCTCGTCCGGCAGGCTCAACAGCACCCGGGCATGGCCCATGGTCAGCATGCCGCTGGCCAGGTCTTCCTTGGCAAAGTCGGGCAACTGGTTGATGCGCAGGGCATTGGCCACGGTGGAGCGCTCCTTGCCCACCCGTTTGGCCACCTCCTCCTGGGTGAGGTTGAACTCGTTCACCAGCCGCAGATAGGCCTCCGCCTCTTCCAGCGGATTGAGGTCCTGGCGCTGGATGTTCTCCACCAGGGCCATCTCCAGTTGATCAAGCGGCGAGACATCCTTGACCAGCACCGGGATCTCGTCGAGTCCGGCCAGCTTGGCCGCCCGCCAGCGCCGCTCGCCGGCAATGATCTCGAACAGCTCCTCCGCGGTCTGCCGGACCACCAGGGGCAGCAGCACCCCCTTTTCGCGGATCGACTCCGCCAGACCGGCCAGGGCCGTGTCGTCCATCCGCTTGCGCGGCTGGGTCGGGTTGGGGACAATGGCGTCCACGGCGCACAGGAAAAAGGTCCGATCCTCCGCTTTGCCGGGCAGCAGCGCGCCCAATCCCTTGCCCAATGGGCTCCGTTTGCTCATCAGTTGGCCCTCCCGCTGTTGTTGTTGCGCAGAAACTCCTTGCCAAGCTGCAAGTAGCTTAGGGCGCCGGTGGATTTCCGGTCGTAGAGCAGGGCCGGCTTGCCATGGCTGGGCGCCTCGCTTAAGCGCACATTGCGGGGGATCACCGTTTTGTAGACCCGGTCCTTGAAGTGGGTCTGCACCTCGGTGGAAACATGGTGG
>JAJZSH010000178.1:0-5576 GCA_021822005.1 Deltaproteobacteria bacterium
GTCCGAAGCATTGCAGCCGACCAAACTGGAGGTAATGCCGATGGTTTTGTAGTTCATCCACCCAATGAGGTTTTTGAGTTTGTTCGCCAGCAAAATCCGCAGAGCCAAGGGGACGTTGTTGATTTGTTGACTAACTCTCTATCTTCCGCTATATTATCCTTATGCCACGCAATGCCCGCATAGATATCCCCGGCCTGTTACAGCATGTCATCGTTCGAGGCATCGAGCGGCGCGACATCTTCCTTGACGACGATGATCGCCACCTGTTTCTCGATCGCCTTGCAAAACTCCTGCTCGAAACCGGCACCGACTGCCTGGCCTGGGCGCTCATGAGCAATCATTTCCATCTGTTGCTCCGCCCAAGGCAGACAAGGCTCGCCAGCTTCATGCGGCGGCTTTTGACCGGCTATGCGGTGGTCTTCAACCTTCGCCATCAGCGATCCGGCCATCTTTTCCAGAACCGTTACAAGTCCATCGTCTGCCAAGAAGACCTTTACCTGCTTGAGCTGGTCCGCTACATCCACCTCAACCCCTTGCGGGTTGGCCTGGTGAAAAGCGTCGAGGAGCTTGAAACCTACCCCTGGTCCGGGCACCATGTCATCATGGGGAAAGGGAATTTGGATGGGCAAAAGCCGAGTGGGCCAAGGGGACGTTGTTGATTTGTTGACTAACTCTCTATCTTCCGCTATATTCTCCTCATGCCACGCAAAGCAAGAAAGAGGGTCAAGCAAGAAAGAGGGTCAGGCTTGACATTTTGACTTTTGGCTGATATAATAAAATATGGGTATAGTTCTGGCGGACATGATACATAATTCCAAGACCGGTTATCTTTTGCAGGCGGGGCAAAGCGCTCCTATCACGCCGCCTTGACCGGATTTTTGCGATATGTGAGGCTGGGTACGCCGTCAACATAGATGCCTTCCAGATAGGAGAGTTTTCTTGGCAGCTGTTGCGCCGTGCCCCTGGAAATCAGAAATGTTGCTTTCCGCCCGACCGTTAGCGTTCCCAGCTTCTCCATGCCGAAAAATCTGGCTCCATTTTCCGAGGCGCACCGGATGGTCTCCTCCAGTGAATAACCGGCCTTGATGAACAATTTCATCTCCTCGGCCATCGACTCGCCATGGAGTATGCCAACACTGCCGGCACCGGTTCCCACAGCCGTTGTCACGCCCAATTCTCTGGCAAAACGCAGTTGCGTGAGTTGTTCTGCGAGCATCTTTTTCCAAAAATCCTCCGCGCCGGGGATCGGCTTTCCCGGTGCCACATAGCGAATGGAGAAACGGCAACACACATCCCCGCCGGAGCCCGCACCGTCCAGGGCATTCTTGGCCCGCAGTACGCTGGGAATCCACAGCACATCCTTCTCCGCCATTTTCCTGAGATTGTCCTCCGCCCATGCCGTATCCCTGTTCGATGGCATCGCACCCCGCCGCAAGGGCAAGAAAGAGGGTCAGGCTTGACATTTTGACTTTTGGCTGATATAATAAAATATAGGTATAGTTCTGGCGGACATCCATGATAAGTAAAGTCAAGGGGAAAACGGAGGTTTCCCGTCAACCTCCCGGATATCATCCGGCGGCCTTGTTTGTTGCCCTTCTTCCAAGCCAATCTTTTTAAATCTCTTTTGTGGTCCGCCGACCGATCCGGCGACCAGACATCCATTTGCCGTCTCCGGGGATATCCCCATCACGGAAGATTGAGTTTGGGCCAACCCGCCGGCCTTGAAACATAATAATGGCGTGCAGCAATAAGCGCTCACGTAGTCCCCAGGAATGCAAGGCCCGGCGGGAAGATCGTTGGAGCAAAAGGGCGATTTTGTTTTCTGTCGTGCTACGCGACCAATCTTGGCGCTTCGTTGGTAAACGAAGTCCCGCGCCGATCTACGGCCAGCAGGTATTCCACCAGCTTCCGAGCCACCGCGATGGTTGCCTGGTTTCTGTTGCCTCGCAGCATCTCTTTTTCATGCACTGCTGCCAGATGCGGATTCCAGCGCGGGGCCAGATTCGCCGCCTCGATCAACATGGTCTGCAAGTGCTTGTTGCGCTTTTTCGAGAGCGGTCCGCGCTGCTCCTTGCCGGCTGATTCCCGCTGGGCGCTGCACAAACCGCAATAGCTGACCGCCTGCCTGGTGTTGCTGAACCGTTCCACTTCCCCGATCTCCAGCACCCAGGTCAGGGCCAAAACCTCGCCGACTCCGGCTATGCTCATCAGCCGTTCCACCCGCTCCCGGATCAAGGCATTCTCGCGCAGGGTCTTGATTAGCTTTTTCTGTACGCCCTCATAAAGATCAAGGCCGCCGCGACTCAAGGAGAGTAATTCCTTGACCGAATCTGGCACATCCTCCACCCGTTCCAGGAGGTTCTTGAAGTAACGCTTGCCATGCAGACGGCGTTTGTCGTAAGTGGCTCCGACTTCCATCAGTAACCCGGACATCTTGTTCTTCATGGTACTCGCGGTGCGGACCACCATGTTCCGGTAGCGGAGGATTCTCCTCAACTCCCGCAGATCCTCGGGCATCATCACGCATTCAGGCAGCAGATTGACCCGCAAAAGATCCGCCAGCTTCTCCGCATCGGCCCGGTCGTTTTTCTTTTTGGCCGCGGTGATGGCCTTAAGCATCTCCGGGTGAGCGACCTTCAGCTCCACGGCATGGGGTTTCAGAAAATCATAAATCCAGCCGGTGAAGATCGTCGCCTCCATCGCGCCCAGCCAGGGGCCGGGCAGGTCGGTCACCCATTGGCGCATGGTTTTCCGATCAGCACTGATTACCCCTTGGTCGGCAAGTTTACCGGTAATCGTTTTGATGCAGTAAGCGATGCTTTTCTTGTGGACGTCCAGGCCAATGTAGAGAATAGTTTCCATGGGAGCCTCCTTGTGGGTCTGACTCGGGGCGATTTATTCGACCCTGCCGCTCATTATGAGCTGTCCGCCACCTGGAGGCTCCCATTTTCTCTACTTATGCATTCAAACATAATACCTGGTAAATACGGGGTAAATACGGGGACATAATACCTATTTCTCTTGCCAATCTTATATTTCATAGAGTACCTTTTTCACATGGCACGCATAGCACGGGTAGTATTGCCCGGTTATCCACATCACGTAACCCAACGCGGTGTTCGTTCCATGGAAATCTTCCATGCTGACGACGACCGGCATGAGTACCTACGCCTGATGCGCCAGCAGGGTGACCGTTTCGGTCTGCGCTTTGTATCCTACTGCCTGATGAGCAACCATGTCCATCTGGTCGCGGTGCCCGAACAGGAGGACTCTTTGGCCAGGGCCATCGGCGAGGGCCACCGGCTTTACACCCGCATGGTCAATTTCCGACAGGGTGTCAGAGGATATTTATTTCAGGGGCGGTTCTTTTCCTGCCCACTTGACGAGAAGTATCTCTATGCCTGTGTGCGTTATGTAGAAAGAAATCCCGTTGGGGTGGTCAGGGGAATAACGCATGCCTGGGACTACGAATGGTCCAGCGCCCGATATCATGCGGGGATAGTCAGCTATGACCCGCTGGTGGCGGAAGACGGGATGCTCGCAGGGATCGACGACTGGCGTCTTTTCCTGTCAAAAGAAGATAACGATCTTGATGTTATGCGCGAAAAGACGCGGACTGGGCGGCCCTGTGGCAGCGAGGCCTTTTACAAAAAGGCGGAACGCCTGACCGGCAGGGCCTTACACCAAGGGAAACCAGGACGGAAATCCGCTGAAGAGAAACAATAATTAGGTATTATGTCCCCGTAATTCCTGTCCGTAATTCTCACAAAAAAATCCGGCTCGGAAATATCCGGCCGGATTTTTTGTCTTCCTGAACCCATGACCTCCTCATTCTTGTCCTTGTCGTAAAACACCACGAAGACAACATCTTCGTCATTCTTGGCGTTGGTGGCAAGCCTGGCCATGGAATCTCATACGATGGGCTCCCCTTTCTACCGCAGCTCCCCGGCCAGCAGCTTTTCCTGCTCAGACTTCAGGCGGTTGACAAACCCTTCCGCCTGCTTGCCCTGGGAGTGGCTGGCGGTGTAAAGAGCCACTACCGCCAGCACGGCCATCAAATCCTGCGCCAGGACTGAAACGATGAGAATAAACCTGGCGGCAATTCCTCTTTTCTCGAAACCATTCACGATCCCCCGGATTCCTTAGTTGGCAAAGGCCCCGTATTTGAGAGCCTTCAGGCATTCCCGCACGCTTTTAAAGTCGGCAGGCGGCGCCCAGCCGAGGATCCCGGCTTTTTTTGCCGCATCGGAATCAGCCTTCACCGCGATGAGGGCCTCGCCGAGTTTCTTGACCTTGGCCCCATCAACATGCTTTGCCGCAATCATGGGCCACTCGGGATACAACTCGGTGCTGTGCACAAAGGGGAAGCTGTCCTTGACCTGGTTGATGATCTTGAAATCAGACATGGAAATCTTTCCTTCCGCTGCCATAGCCTCCAGGACATCGGTGCGGACGGTTCCGGCATCCATGACCCCGTTTTTCACGGCCAAAATCACGTTGTCATGCTTGCCGCCTTCCTTGAACTCGGCAAAATCCTTTTTGTAATCGATCCCGTTCTGGAACAAAAGCCGCATGGCCATCTGGCCGCCGCCAAAAGAGAACGCCTTTACCACCATGAACTTCTTGCCCTTCAGGTCGGACAAATTCTGGATAGGGCTGTCCTTGCGCACGAAGATCACCCCGCCGAACTCCTTGACCGGTCTGCCGCCCGCCGAGTTGATCTGCATGGCCACGGCCTTGGCGCCGTACAGTTTTTCTACCTCCACGAAAAAAGCGGAGTTCGCCAACGCGAAATCAATCTTGCCGTCTTTCAGCATGGGTTCAATGGCGGCAAACTCCAGGGGCATAATGGTAACCGGCTCTCCCATTTTGCCGGTGAGATACTCCCCGGTCGCGGTCCACTCCTCCATGACCTTGGGCGCGCCCCGCAGGGCCAGGATACCGATCTTGATTTCCGCCTGAGCCGCCGCGGCAAACATGACGCTGGCCACCAGGGCCATACCCATCATCCCGATCTTCTTCATGCTGCTTCCCATGACATTTCTCCTTGCTGTATTGCTTTATGCTTTTTCCGGATGATCCGGAACCCCAGACAGGCACGACAAGGAACCTTCCGGAACCTATTTCAATCAAAGTATCGTAACCTACAACAATCAAAGTATCGTCTGGGCGATATTCAGTGCTTATCTAGTTTCCATCCGGAAACTATAACCTGCTGATATTTATACAAAACAACGAACATTTTGTTATGATTTTATGGCACATCGTGATAGAATAAGGTTCCAACAATCTGGTATTATTCAGTAATTTGCTTTGGAGCCTCCTCGCAGGAAACTAAGAAACTAAGGGGTCACATAAACTAAGCATAAACTAAGGGGTCTATCATCGGATTATTGCAGATGACAGCCACCCCTGAAAAAGTTAATATCTACCCCGACGGGGGTGTGGCTCTTGGGGTCTATCATCGGATTATTGCAGATGACAGCCACCCCTGAAAAAGTTAATATCTACTTCGACGGGGGTGTGGCTCTTGGGGTCAGTGGCCTGTTTATTCAGACTCACTTCAACCTGAAATG
>JAJZSH010000178.1:5586-6489 GCA_021822005.1 Deltaproteobacteria bacterium
TCTGCGTCATCCGGCGGGTCTACCGGGATGGTGCCGAAACCGTGGCTCTGTAAATAGACGAGACCCGAGGATGACACTTCATCTTGTCTAAGGAGCCATTATGCCAAAGAATGCCCCCCTTGAGCTTCGCGTAGGTGTCGATGTCGGCTGTCTGCCATTGGCCTATCCTCTGGCGAGATACTTGACGAATTCGAAGTTTCACACAATCCGGAAGGTTTTCACCTTTTCTTCTCTCGGATTGAAAAACGACAAGTAAATATCCGGGCGCAGAGCGCCCGGCTTTGGTCACCCCTATAAGGGGTTACAATGCCTTGCCCCCAGAGGGGGCAAGGGGGATGTTGTCCCCGGCTTGAATATCAGAACAACTTTAATTGTTCCTGCCGTTTTTCTTGAACCTCTTGATATTGCACATACTTTCTAATCATCTCAGCATCGAGCCCTACCGTGTCCACGCAATATCCTTTGGACCAAAAATGATTGCCCCAATAGGGCTTTTTCTTCAACTTGCGGAACTTGTTCAAAATGTTGATTGCCGTTCGGCCCTTTATAATCCCGACATAATCTGAGATTGACAGCTTCGGCGGAACCATCGCCAACAAATGCACATGGTCGACTTGGGTGCTCAACTCAACCACTTCTACTTCCGCTCGTTCCGAAAACACCCTGATACATCTTGATACCTCTTCGGCTATCTCGCCTGTCAGTATCCGAAACCTGTATTTGGGTACCCATACAACATGATATTGGCAATGCCAGATTGTTTGTGATAGCTTTCTAAATCGACTCATTGGCTACTCCTAGTTTTGAAGTTGTGGGGACAACCTCACCTAGGAGTACCACTGAGTTGTTCAGAGGGCATAGCCTCTGAACCTGTACCTTGCCCTTAGGGCAAGGGTTTCAACA
>JAJZSH010000179.1 GCA_021822005.1 Deltaproteobacteria bacterium
CCGGAGCCGAGGTGCGCTGGGCATTGACCCAGACGTGCCCCTCGGCGCCCAGAGCGTCCACGGCGTTCTTGACCAGATTCAGGAAGACCTGCTGCATCCGCTGCTTGTCGGCCTCGATGACGATATCGTCCGGCACCTCCACCACTACCGCCACCTCGCTCGGCACCTGCCCCCGCAGCAACCGCACCGTCTCCTCCACCAGACCGCGCAGCAGGAGCGGCTCCTTCTTAAACTCCTTGACCCGCGAAAACTCCAGGAGGTTGCGGACAATGTCCCGCGCCTTGTCGGTCTGGGCCTCAATCTGGCCGAGGAGGTTCTTCTTGAAACCAATATCCCCGGAATCGATCTCCTCATCAAGAATCTGGGCCGAGGTGGAAATATTGGAGAGCGGATTGTTCAGCTCGTGGGCCACCCCCGCCAGCAGGGTGCCCAGGGCGGCCAGCTTTTCCGACTGCACCAGCTGGCGCTGCCGGGTCTGGAGTTCCAGATTCATCCGCTGGAAAGCCCGGAACAGGGTATTGATCTCCTCCTCCACCGCATGGGCCGGCGGGTCGAGCATCTCGCCGTGGGCCACTTTCTTGGTGTACCCCTCCAGCAGACGCAGCGACCCCAGGAGTTTGCGGCCCAGCACCGTGGCCATCACCACCGAGATCACCACCAGAGCCAGGGCAGAGACAATGAGAATGGAGCGGGTGGTCTGCAGCAACCCCTTGATGGCCGCCCGCTCCGCCAACGCGGTCGTCTCGGCGAACTCGGTGAGCAACTTGCCGTTCTGCCGCACCCCTTCCTGCAGCTTGGCATAGAGGCGGTCGTCCATGCCCTGCCCGCGTTGGTGCAGGGCATGGAGCATCTGAAGGTCCTCGCGGTAGCTCTCCATCGTCTGCCGGATTCCCTGCAGGCGGCTGTACGAGACCAACTGGCTCAACTCCCGGGCATTGTCGTCAAAGAGGTAGTTGAGCTTCTGCCAGTAGAAGAGGGTGTCGTCGAAGTCCTTTTCCTGGGCATAGAGGAAGTAGTTCTTCTCATACCGCCGCAACTCCAGGGTGGTGTTGAAGAAATCGTCGATCACCTCGACCAGGCCGACCTTGCGCTCCACCTGGAGCGCGATCCCGTAGTTCATCAAGGCGGTACAGATCACCAGGAGCAGCAGCAGGGCCGAACCATGACTGATCTTTTTCCGGATACTCAATTCCGCAAGGTGCATACCATCCTCATCCGGGCCGAATTATCGCCTCTCCGTCGCCAGAAACACCCGCTGCTTCTCCAGCGATTCTCAGCCACCATATCACATGTTGCATTTAGCAACAATCGTTTCCCGATGCAACACAATATCCTTTTCCCTAGAGTTGCGTGTATTTTCAGAGGACACGCCCCAACAGTTGCAACATGCAACACTATGTACAAACCGAAACAGCATGGCAACATCTCGGAAATACTCATTTTAATCATGCGGCATGGTTGTTGCTTTACCAGAGGACAACCACACGGTGTGACACACAACGAAACAACAACCGCCACACGATGAAAGAGCACCACCATGAAGACCGCGCTCAACTTCTTTGACCGCCTGATGATTGCGGTCACCTTTGCCGAGGCCGGCGTTGATCCCGCTGATTGCACCCCGGCCAAGAAACCGGGAACCGTTGCCGGCAGAAAGGCCCTCCGCCATGAGCGCCTGGCCGATGCCCCCAAGACCCGCAACTAGAAAACGATCACAACGTCGTATCCGAGAGAACCATGGCATACCTCTTCAAGATATTTGAAGACACCATGACGGCCGCGGCCTTTGCCGAGGCCGGCGAGCAGGTGGCTGCGAACCAGTATCTGGCCTCGGCCAAGACCGCCCGCAAGAAGGTGTTGCTCGGCACCAATGCCCTGGAGATCCCGCCCAAGGTGTTCAGCCATGCGGTCGAGGTCTGCAAGCGCCTCGGCGCCCGTCTGGAGATCCTGCATGTCGTCCTGCCCGGCTCGACCGAACTCGGCAAACCCGCAGGGCACTCAGCCAAGCTGGCGCGGCTCAAAGAACGTTTCAAGACCTTTGGCATCCCCTACGAATTCGTTCTGGACGCCAAAGGGCTGGAGGAAGAAATCACCCGCTATGCCGCAGGACGGCGCGACATCATGTTGATCGTTCTCGGCATCAGCAGCCCCGCCGGACGGCGGGGCAAGAAACAGCCCGATTCGCATCTGTTGACCCGCTTTCAATGCCCGGTGGTTCTGCTGAAAGAACCGCAGCCGGCGTGAGGCTTTGTCACTTTTCACCACATACTTTTAACCAGAAGAAAAACAGGAGCAATGAACATGACAACGTTCGACAAGAACATGGCCGCGGTGGCCTTTGCCGAGGCTGGCGACCACAAGGGCGCCAAGGAAATGCTGGGCAACAGCGCCAAGCGGCACAAGGCACCCGAGACGGCACCGAAGAAACCCTATGCCAAGGCCTTCATCCTCGGCGCCATCTCCCTTTCGGCCTATGTTGCACTTTTCACCAACGAGGCGTGGGTCATGGAGACCTTTACCAAGGGTGGAATCTATACGCTCTTGCCGGTTCTGGCCGCCTTCTTCTTCTCTTTCGTCCATGGCCCCTTTGGCAGCGATCTCTTGAGCTGCCTCGGCCTTGAGGCCAAGAAGAAGTAATCTCTGTTCGAAACCGATACGAAGAAACGAACCGCAAGGAGCGAAACCGCAATGAAAAAGTTATTGATGCTGATAGTGACCGCCCTTTTCCTCATGCCGCTGGCGGCCACCACCGCCTCGGCCGCCGGTGGCGCCGGCCCGGACAAGGATATGCTCAAGGGCCTCATCACCCAGGTGGACGAGACGAGCCGCACCTTTACCTTTGTGCGGGACTCGGACAGCCAGGTTTTCACCTTCACCTTTGGCGCGAAGATGGAGGCCAAGGACCTGCCCATGGGCAAGAAGGTGATGATCAACCTCGATAAGAAGGCCGGCGAAGGCGTGGCCAAGGACGTCTCGCTGATGTTCCTCGACATGAACCTCAAAACCGTCATCGCGCTCATGGTCATCGGCCTCATTGGCGGCCTGCTCTCCGGCTTCATCGGCTCTGGCGGCGCCTTTGTCCTCACCCCGGCGATGATGTCGCTGGGCGTGCCGGGCGCGGTGGCCGTAGCGAGCAACATGTGCCACAAGTTCCCCAAGGCCCTGGTCGGCGCCTACAAGCGTTACAAATACGGCCAGGCGGACATCAAGCTCGGCCTGGTCATGGCCGCCACCGCCATCATCGGCGTGCAGATCGGTATCCAGATCCAGAAGGCGATCCTCCATGCCTGGGGCAACGCCGGCTCCAACCTCTACGTCTCCGTGGTCTTCGTCCTCACCCTGGTGGTGGTCGGCAGCTACGTCTTCCGGGATGCCCAGAAGCTCGCCAAGAAGAAGGACTCCACCGGCCATGAGATCTCCAAGCTGGCCGTGGCCATGCAGAAGATCCAGCTGCCGCCGATGATGCACTTCAAGACCGCCAACGTGCGCATCTCGGCCTGGGTCACCGTGCCGGTCGGTCTGCTCACCGGCATGCTGGCCGCGACCATTGCGGTGGGCGGCTTCATCGGCGTGCCCGGCATGATCTACGTCATTGGCGCCACCGCCATGGTGGCCAGCGCCACCGAGCTGATCATCGCCTTTGTCATGGGCTTCTGGGGCTCGGTGCAGTGGGGTCTGTCGGGCCTGATCGACATCCGGCTCACCCTGCTCATTCTCTCCACCTCGCTCATCGGCGTGCAGCTCGGGGCACTCGGCACCACCTATGTGAAGGACCACATCATCAAGATCGTCATGGGTTCGGTCATGCTCATCGTCGCAGTCAGCCGCGGCGCCAAGATCCCCGGCTACCTTGCCGACCTCGGCTGGCAGGCGGAGCTGGCTCCGCAGACCACGGCCCTGCTGGAAGGCGTCAGCTTCTGGGCCCTGGTTGCCGCCCTGGCCACTGCCGGCATCATCATCTCCGCCGCCATGGCCAAGGGCATCATGAGCCATCGCGCCGAAGAGCAGCGCTCGCTGTCTGAAGCCCGCAAGTAAATGGCGGAGACCTACCGTAAAATCCTCGTGGCCTACGACGGTTCGCCTTCGGCCAGGAATGCCCTGACCGAGGCGTGCCGTCTGGCCAGGACGGACAAGAGCTGGATCAAGGTTCTGGCAGTGTTGCCATCCTACGAAGGCGATCTGGAGCTGATCGGGGTGAGCCGCATCGGGGAGACGATCTCCGGCCCCGGTCAGACCCTGCTCAGCGAGGCCAGGGCCATTGCCGATGCCGCCGAGGTCCAGGTGCTGACCAACATGGCCCAGGGCGAACCCTACGACCGCATTGTCCATGTAGCGGAGGACGAAAACTGCGACCTCATCGTCATGGGCCGCCGGGGGCTGACCCACCTCGACCGCGGGCTCATCGGCAGCGTCACCGCCCGGGTCATCGGCTACACCAAGAAGGATGTCCTGGTGGTGCCGGCCACCGCCACCATCGACTGGGGCCACTTACTGCTCCCCACCGATGGGTCGGCCTGCAGCGATGCAGCAGTAGCCAAGGCCATTGCCATCGCCAAGGCGCGGAAGAGCAAGCTCACCGCGGTCTCGGTAGCGTACACCAACGATGAGATTTCCGCCCTGGCACCGGAGGCGGTCAATATCCTGATCCGGCATGCCCAGAAGTTATTGCACGACGTCACGAACCAGGCCGCCCAAGAAGGGCTATCGCTGACAACGGTGGTCAGGGAGGGCGAACCCGAGGATGCGATCCTGGCCCTGGCCGCCGACATCAAGGCCTCGCTCATCGTGATGAGTTCCCACGGCCGCAAGGGGCTCTCCCGTCTGCTCATGGGCAGCGTCACCGAGCACGTCATCGGCCTCGGCGACTGTCCGGTGCTGGTCAGCCATTGCGGCATTATTTCCTGATCTCTGGATTCCCGGGAAATTCCCCCAATGCCTTCCAGGTGTTTTTGAGATAATCCCTCATTATTTCCCTATCCCGGAGGGGTGCCTTCCCCGGCGCCCCTCCCCTTTTCCCCTTTCACCGTTTCCGCCCGGCCAGGACGCGGAATCTTCGTTAACCCTCTGGGAGGATTTGACACAGCGGATGCTTCACGGCTATTATTGAAATATGTCAAGCGCCTCCCCGATTGCCCACGGCAACTCCGGGCAATCGGGGTATAAGCAGTAATTACTCATCAAGAGGAGGGGTTATGCGTTATTTTTCTTCTCGGATGCGCGTTGTCCTGGTTGTCATCGTTGCCGGCCTTCTCGCGGCAAGCCCGGCCCTGGCGGAGAAGCCTGACTGGGTCGGCGGTAAAAAAGGCGGGCCCCCGAAAGGGAAAGGCGACCGCAAGGGGGAATCCTTTGACCGCGGGGAATCCCGTGGCCAGAGGGAACGCCGCGTTTTCACCGTTCAACAGCATGATTCCATCCATGCCTATTTTGCCGATGAGTTCCGGCGCGGCAACTGCCCGCCGGGCCTGGCCAAGAAACGCAACGGCTGCATGCCTCCAGGCCAGGCGAAAAAGTGGGCCCTCGGCCGGCCGCTGCCGGCAGGCGTTATCTACTATGATCTCCCGCCCAGCGTCCTTGTGACCCTGGGCCCGCCGCCCTCAGGACACAAATTTGTCCGGGTAGCGCAGGATATCCTGCTCTTGGCGGTCGGAACCGGCATGGTTGTGGATGCCATTGACAACCTGAATTGGGAATTCAACAATTAAACGAATCAAGAAGGGGGCGCCGCAGCGCCCCCTTCTCTTGCCTTGATACCCTTCGTCAACAACGCAGCATCAACCGAAACGATTCGGCTCCTTCGCCTCCTGCGCCCACCACACGATCGCAACAATCCAGCCGATTACCGGAATCAGCGCAATCAACTGCCACCAGCCGCTCCGGTTCGTATCGTGCAGTCTGCGCGCGCCTACCGCCAGGGAAGGCAAAATGGTCGCCAAGGAAAAGAGCGCTGACAAGACCTGACTGACAACGCCCGCCGCGATCCCCGCCAGGAAAACGAAGAGACACCACCACCAGAATTCAGGCCGCGACGCCCGCCCCTTGAACTCCGCATATTTCGAAAAACAGACCTTGATCGATTCGACAAACGTCATACCCCCTCCTCCTATTTTGGGTTTGCGACCGCAAAACGTCTGCACCGGGATCCAGTGTGAGCGCTACCTCCTTGGCACGATTGAAAACGCACTCTCCTATTTCTTGCCCAGCAACCCTTGCAACGTATGCATGATGTCCGCTGGCAGCAGGATGGTCTTGCTGTTGCCTGAGGTGGCCATCTCCCGCATGGCGGAGATGTATTTCTCGCCGAGCAGGTAGTAGGCCGGGAACTCCCGGTCGGGGATGGCGCCGGTCACCTGCCGGATCGCCTCGGCCGCGCTGAACCGGTCCGGGACAAACTCGGTGATGCCGACATTGAAGCCAATGCTGTAACTGTGCTGCCCGTGCTGGAACGAGTAGTCCTTCACCCGGTCGAGCAAGCTGT
>JAJZSH010000180.1 GCA_021822005.1 Deltaproteobacteria bacterium
GATGGGAACCAGGCCGAGCAGCATGGTGCATACCAGCATGAGCTTGGGACGAATCCTTTTTACCGACCCGTACATGATCGCCTCTTTCAGATCAGCGAGGGTCTGCAATTTCCCCGCCTTTTTCCATTTGTCACAGGCCAAGTCGAGGTAGAGGAGCATGACCACCCCGGTCTCCGCGTCGATCCCGGCCAGGGCGATGATCCCCACCCAGACCGCGATGCTCATGTTGTAACCAAGGGCGTACAAAAGCCAGAAGGAGCCGACCAGGGAGAAGGGCACGGCCAGCAGGACAATCGCGGTC
Source organism: Deltaproteobacteria bacterium (assembly GCA_021822005.1). Classification (GTDB taxonomy): domain Bacteria; phylum Desulfobacterota; class Desulfobulbia; order Desulfobulbales; family Desulfurivibrionaceae; genus Thiovibrio. The sequence continues at coordinate 302 of JAJZSH010000180.1, forward strand.
TTGACCACCGACTTGGTGTTTAAAAAGATGAGCACGAAGATGACCAGCAGGGTGAGCGGGATAACGAGCTTCAGCCTCTCGTGGGTCTTCACCAGATGCTCGTATTCCCCGCTCCACTCCAGACGGTAGCCCGCAGGAATCTTCAACGAGGCAACCCGCTGCCTGGCCTCATTCACGAAACCGCCCACGTCCCTGCCGGAAAAATCAATGTAGACATACGAGGCCAGGAGACCGGCCTCGCTCTTGATCATGGGCGGCCCCTTGACGATCTGGATGTCGGCAATGGCCCCCAGGGGAACCTGGAGAAGATCGCCGGTGGGCGGGGGAGCAGGCTGGGCCGAAGACATGCCCCCCGGCGTCGGCGCTCCCATAACCACGGGCACCGGGACCAGCACCCTCTTCAGTTGTTCCACGTCGCGCCGCAACTCCCGGGCATAGCGGACATTCACCGGATAGCGTTCCCTGCCTTCCACGGTCACGGTGAGGTTCATCCCGCCGATGGCCGACTGGATAACCTCCTGCACCTCATCCACGGACAGGCCGTAGCGGGCCGCCTCCTCCCGCCTGATGGTGAAATCGAGAAAATACCCGGTGGTCACCCGTTCCGCGTAAACGCTGCGGAGACCGGAGATGCCGTTGAGCCGAGCCTCGATGTCGGTGCCCAGCCGCTCCAGCTCTTCAAGCCTAGGCCCCATGACCTTGATCCCCACCGGGGTTCGGATGCCGGTGGCGAGCATGTCGATCCGGGCCTTGATCGGCATGGTAAAGGAGTTGGCCACCCCGGGAATGGAAAGGGCGTCGTTCATCTCGTTTTTCAACATCTCCACCGTCATCCCCGGCCGCCACTCCGACTCGGGCTTGAGATTGATCACGGTTTCAAACATCTCCAGAGGGGCCGGGTCCGTGGCCGTTTCTGCCCTCCCGGCCTTGCCGAAGACCTGGGCCACCTCGGGAATATTCTTCAAAATCCTGTCCTGGAGCTGAAGAAGCTTCGAGACCTCCGAGATGGCCGCGCCCGGAGAGGTCACCGGCATATAGAAGAGCGCCCCCTCGTACAGCGGCGGCATGAACTCGGAGCCGAGCTTCAGGAAAGGGTACACGCTCACGGCCATGATGATGAGCGCGGCAACGATCACCGTCCTTTTGAAACGGAGAACAAACCGCACGATGGGCTCATACAGCCAATGGAGAAAGATACTGATGGGATTTTTTTCCTCGGACATGATCTTGCCCCTGATCAAAAGGGTCATCAGAACCGGGGTCAGGGTGATGGCAAGAAAAGCCGAGAACAGCATGGCAAAGGTCTTGGTGTAGGCCAGGGGCTTGAACAGTCGCCCTGCCTGCGCCTGCAAGGTAAAGACCGGCAGAAAGGCCACGGTGATCACCAGCAGGGAGAAGAACAGGGAAGGCCCCACCTCCTTGGCCGCCTCGATGATCACCTCGATGCGATTCCCCGGCCTGCCCGCGATTTCCCACTCCTCCAGCTTTTTATGGGCGTTCTCGACCATGATGATCGAGGCGTCCACCATGGCCCCGATGGCGATGGCGATGCCGCTCAGGCTCATGATGTTCGCCGTCACCCCCAGGTAGTACATGCAGATGAACGAGATGATGATCGCGATGGGCAGGGTGCAGATAACCACCAGGGCGCTGGGCAGATGGAAGAGAAACACCAGGCAGACCGCACTCACCGCCAGGGAGATCTTGACCAGCTCTTCGGTCAGGGTGTCGATGGACCGGTGGATAAGATCCGAACGGTCGTAGGTGACAACGAGCTTCACCCCCTCGGGCAGGCTCGGCTCGACGCTCTCGCTGATCTTTTTCTTGACCCGGTCGATGACCCCAAGGACATTCTCGCCGAACCGGACCACCACGATCCCGCCCGCAACCTCGCCCCGCCCGTCAAGATCGGCAAGGCCGCGCCTGATCTCGGGGCCGAGCTGGATGCTGGCAACATCCTTGAGAAAGACGGGGGTGCCGCTGCCGCTGCTGCGCACCGCGATATTTTCCAGGTCCTTGATCCCCTTGAGATATCCCCGGCCGCGCACCATGTACTCGACCCCGGAGAACTCCAGCACTCGGCCCTCAACATCCTTATTGCTCTTGCGGATGGCATCCATGACCATGGTGATGGGCAGGTTGTAGGCCTGAAGCCGGTTGGGGTCGATGCTCACCTGATACTGGCGGACAAAGCCACCGAGGCTTGCGACCTGGGAGACCCCCGGCACACTTTCCAGGGCCAGCTTGATGTTCCAGTCCTGGAGGGAGCGGAGTTCGGCGAGATTATGCCCCCCGGTCTCATCCACCAGGGCATAGGAAAATCCCCAGCCCACGCTGGTGGCATCCGGGCCAAGCACTGGATTCACTGCGGCTGGAAGCTTGTTCTTCACCGCCTGGAGATATTCCAGCACTCTGCTCCTGGCCCAGTAGATGTCGGTCCCCTCTTCGAAAATGGCATAGATAAAAGAGGTGCCGAAAAAAGAGAACCCACGCACTACCTTGACCTTTGGCGCGGCAAGCAAGGTGGAGGTGATCGGGTAGGTGATCTGGTCCTCGATGAGATCGGGGCTGCGGCCTTCCCATTCGGTGAAGATGATGACCTGGGTGTCGCTCAGGTCGGGGATCGCATCGAGGGGCGTGTTGCGGATGGCCCAGACCCCCCAGCCGGTGAGGGCAAACACCAGGAGAAAGATGAAGAATCTGTTCCGGGCGCTGAAATCGATGACCCGGGCGATCATTGCTTCACCACCCCCTTGAGGCGCGCTTCGGAATCAATGAGGAAGGTGGCGGCCGAGGCCACTTTTTCCCCGGCCTGCAAACCGCTGAGGATCTCCGCCATGCCCTCGGCCTTGACGCCGACCCCGACCTCGCGGGGCTCGAAAAAGCCATCCCCCTTGTCCACATAAACGAGCTGCCGGGCGCCGGTGTTGATCAGCGCATCCTCGGGCACCACGAGCCTGCGGCCCAGGTCGACCTTCAGCGCCACCTTGGCGAACATCTGGGGTTTCAGGTTTCCGGCCTGATTATCCAAGCTGAAACGGATCTTGGCCGTTCTCGTTTCTCCGGCAAGAAGCGGGGAGACATAGTCGATGGTGGCAACAAACACCTTGCCCGGCAAGGAATCCAGGGTAATCTCCGCCTTCTGCCCGGTCCTGACCAGGGCAAGCTCATGCTCGTAGATATCGGCCACCACCCAGACCGTGGAGGTGTCCACCAGATCAAAAAGCCTCTCGCCGGGCTGCACCTTCATGCCCTGCACCGCCAATTTCTGCACCACATACCCGCTCACCGGGCTGAATACAGCCAGGGTCCGCAGGGGTGAGCCGGTCTCCTCCATCTTTCGAATCTGCGCCTCGGTGATATCCCAGAATCTCAGGCGCTGCCGGGCGGCCTGGCGCATGGCTTCGGCATCCTGCGCCAGCATCCGGTTCAGGACGGAAGGCTCCTCTGCGCCGGCGGGAGCAGCACCCTGCCGCGACCACTTGAGGATATTGAGGTACTCCTGCTGGCTGGCAACCAGTTCCGGGCTGTAGATTTCGGCAAGTGTTTCGCCTTTTTTCACATATCTGCCCGTGTAATTAACCCGGAGGTTTTCGATCCAGCCCTCGATCTTGGTATTGACCGTGGCGATCCTTCTTTCGTCATATTCAACCCGGCCCACAGTCCTGATGGTCCTGTTCAGGGATTTTTCCACGGCACCGGTGGTTTTCACCCCGATGAACCGCTGCCCCGCCTCCGGGATCTCGATGGTCTGCGGCTCTTCCGGAGAAGCTGCACCGCTTTCAGTTCCCCCAGAGAAAGAATCCGCTACTTGCGGCTGAGCAGGGGCGGTGCCGTGTCCCTGGTGTCCTGAGGGAGCCGCCTGCCCCTGTTTTTCCTGTTCGGCCCGCTCCGCCGGCTCCTGGACCTTTTTACGAAAAAAACCGCCGCCCTTGCCGGAAAGCCCGACAAAAAGCACCCCCGCGATGAAAAGAAAAAGAACCACCATGATTATGCTGTTCTTCTTGTTCATTGTCGCTCTTCCTCCGTGCGGGAATCCGTCATCCCCGTTAAGGCCTCCAGCCTGGCCTTCGCCTTCTCCCTTTCCACCAACTGCCCCCAATAGGAGGTCTCGATCTCGGCAATGGTTTTCAGCCGGGAGATCACGGTCAGGGCATCGGTCTTGCCCGTGGCGTACGAGGCCAGGGTCGCCTGAAAGTCCTGATGGATCTTCTGGTTGAGGCCTTGCCGGTAAAGCTCCATCAAACGCTCCGTGGTCTGTAGCATGGCATAGTTTTCTCGGATGGCGGAAGAGAGCTTCAGCCTCACGGTTTGCAGCTCATTTTTCGCCTCGCGCAGGGAGGCCTCGGCTTCATGCACCGCCGGTCGCTGCTTGGTGGTGTAATACAGGGGAACGTTGACCGTGGTGCTCAGGCTCCACATATCCATATTCTCAAAGGCCGGGCCCTTCAGACCATAATTGCCGGTAACGGTAATATCGGGATAATACTCTCCTTCCGCCACCCGCACCCTGGCGTTGGTGGAGGCCACCATCTTCTCCCTGGCCTTGATCTCCGGGGAATTCTCGTAGGCTGCGGCAATCAGTTCGGGCAGGGCTTGGGAATACTGGACAAACACGGGCGCCACCGGCCTGCCCAGAGGCGCGGCCTGGTCCCTCCCCACCGTGGCGTTCAGCAGGGCTTCCAGGGTTTGAATCTTCTGCTTCAGCATCTCTTCCCGCTCAAGCAGCATGTACTTCTCGGTTTGCGCCATGAGGACGTCCTGCTGCATGCCTCCCCCCGAGGCATACCGTGCCAGGGCGGCGTCTTCGACCTTGCGGAGGAGGACACCTTTTTCCCTGACCAAATCCATGCTCTGATGGGCAAGGAACAGATCATAGTAGAGTTCCTTGATCACGGCGATGGTCCGCAGCTGCACCCCTTTGGCGGAGGAGGAAAGACTCTCCGCCTCCCTGGCCGCCGCTTCTCCCTTTAAAGCCCGTTTGCCCGGAAAGAAGAAGAGCTGGGAGGCGGAGAAGAGGTACTGGGAGTCAGCCGCCTCGTTAAAGGTGAAACGGCTTGTCCCTTCATTCTGGTAGCCGACCATGACCATCGGGTCCGGCAGACTCATCGACTGGGGCACCCGAAAGCCGGAGGCCGAGGCCTTTGCGCGGGCCGCCTGTATCTCTGGGCTGGCTTGCAACGCCTCCTCGATGAGGCCTTGCAGCTGTAACTCCCCGGCCCAAACCGCTGCCTGCGGGACAAGCAGAAGAACCCCGACAGCAAACAGGGCAAGAAGCCTTTTCCTCCCCCAGGCACCATATCCCATACGCATTCCTCCCCTCTCTTCCTCCCAGAGGCTACTGCACATCGACGCTGAACTTTGTTGACACGGTCTTGCCGCCGCCGCGCACGATCTTCAACACGATATTCCAGGGGCCGGACATGGAAAAATTCAATTTCCCCTGATAGACATTCTTATTCAAGGCAAGAACTGATCCGTAATTCATGGCCGGCATTCCCGGCATGGCGGGCATGGAATACTCTATCTTCACCCCCGCATCCGTTACCTCCTTGCCTACGGAGTCCTTAACGATTACGCTGACTCCGTTCTCTCCCATCACCGCAGGATTTTTGTCCATTTTTACCACGACGCTCAGGTCTCCCGCCTTTTTCTGGACCTCATACTCCTTGGCCCAGACAATTCCGGCACTCAGCAGAAGAATAAGGGTAAACACCGCTATTGTTTTCATCTGTTCCTCCTCGTTTTGCGTATCCCACCACAGGATACGTTTTTAGTAAAAAAATCCAAGGGGATGCCCGGATGTTAGCAAAATTCCGCCCTGGCATTGAAGATAGATAAAGCAAGGAACATGCCCAACAAATATTCGCCGTAATATCAGGCAAGTAGCAACGAATGCAAAACAAGGAAGGGCCTGGTTTACAGAATATCCTCTCCGGGCTGAAGAATATTCTTTAAACCCATCCCAACACATACATCGTATCAGATTTTTCGGGAAAAATTTGGAATTGTGCCGGGGTTGGGCGGGAAAACAGGGGAGGGATAGCAGGCAGGACAAAAAAAACCCTTCCTTTTAAGGGAAGGGTTTTACAACAAAAAAAGTGAATCGGCGGCGACCTACTCTCCCACCAAGCTTCCCTGGCAGTACCATCGGC
>JAJZSH010000181.1 GCA_021822005.1 Deltaproteobacteria bacterium
GAACAGATAAAAATTCTTCATTATCTGATGCTCGACGCCCATTATACGTGGTGGGTCTGCGGCAAACCTTATCTGTGCAGGATTATCGACATGCTCCACATGGGCTACACAGATGAAGTGCTGTTCGGCTACGAAGTGATTGAACGTCTGCCCGCACTAGCCAAGAATTGGGTTGCCCTTGCCGCCAGGAAAACAAACCTCCCCACAGACCGCCATTAAGACGGGTGTTCGCGGCTTCGGCCTCCGGATGAGAAAACGACTGAAGCAAGATGACGCCCATAGAGTCCGCCTTCAGCGTCCTGGGCCGGTTCGCACCACGCGAAGATGGTCCACCTGCTGGCGGAACCGGCTCATTACCAACCCATGCCGTACTGACACAAAGGCCGCGTGACCACTCTTCCCATCCACGACATCCTGCCGGAGCTGCGCATCACCCTGGCACACCATCCGGCCGTGGTGCTCGCCGCGCCGCCCGGCTCCGGCAAGACCACCGTGGTCCCGCCGGCCCTGCTCGACGATCCCTGGCTTCATGACCAGAAGATCATCATGCTCGAACCACGGCGGCTTGCGGCCCGCCTTACCGCCTCCTACATGGCCGCCCAGCGGGGCGAACCCGTAGGCCAGGCCATCGGCTACCGGGTCCGTTTCGAACAGCAGATCTCGGCCGCGACCCGGCTGGAAGTGGTGACCGCCGGCCTCTTCATCCGCCGCCTTCAGGAAGATCCGGAACTTGCCGGCGTGGGGCTGGTAATCTTCGACGAATTTCACGAGCGCAGCCTCGATGCCGACCTGGCCCTGGCCCTCTGCCTCGATGCGTCCCGGTTGCGGGAGAACCTCAAACTGCTGGTCATGTCCGCCACCCTCGATACCGCGGCGGTGAGCCACCTGCTTGATGAGGCGCCAGTGGTCGAGGCCCACGGCCGGAGTTATCCGGTGGAGGTAGTCCACCTGCCGCCGCCGGCCACCTTTCCGCTTGACCCCAATCCCCGGGAGATCGCCGACCAGATGGCTACGGCGGTCATGAAGGCGCTCCGCGAACAGCCCGGCGACCTTCTCGCCTTCCTGCCCGGCACCGCCGAGATCCTGCGCACCGCCGAGTTGCTCGCTGCCCTGCCGGAGGCCGCGAAGCTCGCGATCCTGCCGCTGCACGGCGACCTCTCTTTGGCGGCCCAGGGCCAGGCGGTAGCGCCCGACACGACCGGCCGGCGCCGGGTGATCCTCGCCACTCCCATTGCCGAGACCAGCATCACCATCGAAGGGATCAGCACGGTGATCGACTCCGGCTGGCGGCGGTCTCCACGCTTCCAGGCAGAGAGCGGCCTGACCCGTCTCACCCTGCAACGCATCTCCAGGGCCAGTGCCACCCAGCGGGCCGGCCGGGCCGGCCGCCTCGGCCCTGGCCTCTGTTACCGGTTATGGAACGAGGCGGTGGACCATGGCCTGCGGGAATTCGACCCGCCGGCAATCCTCGATGCCGACCTGGCGCAGTTGGTGCTGGAACTGGCGCGGTGGGGGGTGACCGACCCGGCTACCATGGCCTGGCTCGACCCGCCGCCCGCCGGCCATCTGGCCCAGGCCAGGCAACTCCTGCAGGAGTTGGCGGCGCTGGATGCCCGAGGACGCATCACCGATCTCGGCCGCCGGATGGCGGTCCTGCCCGTCCATCCGCGCCTCGCCCACCTGCTGCTGGCCGGGGCTGCTGCTGGTAATGCAGCGCTGGCCTGCGATCTCGCCGCCCTGCTCTCCGAACGCGACATCCTCAAGGAACGGGACCGTTCCGCCGACCTCGACGACCGCCTCCACGCCTTGAACGCCTTCCGGCAACAAGGAGCCGGTGCGGTCCGGGCCCTGGGCGGCGACCCTGGCGGCTGCCGCCGGGTGGAGCAGGTAAGCCGCCAGCTCCGCCAGTTGCTGCCCAGGGCATCAACAAAAGCCAGCAGCATGGACCCAGGCGCCTTGGTGGCCGCGGCCTACCCGAACCGCATTGCCCAACGCCGGCCGGGCCAGCCCCACCACTACAAGCTCGCCTCCGGCCGCGCCGCCCGACTCGCCAACCACGACCACCTTGCCCACCACGAATATCTCGCCGTGGCGAGCTTGGATGCCGGTCGCACCGATGGCCGCATCTTTCTCGCCGCCGCCCTGGACCTGGCCGGGCTGGAAGAGGCGATGGGAGCACGAATCGAAACACATGAAAATGTAACGTGGGATGATGCCTCTGCCTCGGTCACCGCCCTGCGCCAGCGTCGCCTGGGCGCTCTGGTGCTCGACAGCGTCCCGCTGGCCAAGCCGGCTCCGGAACGGGTGCTGGCCGCCATGCTCGAAGGGGTGCGACGGATGGGGCTCGACGCCCTGCCGTGGAGCGAGGCCGCCCGCGACCTCCAGGCCCGCATCGAATCGCTGCATCGCTGGCAGCCAACCACGGGCTGGCCCGAGGTCGCGGACCAGCATCTGGCGGCCACCCTTGCCGAGTGGCTTGCCCCCTACCTCACCACTATCCGCACCCGCGACCAGCTCGGCCGTCTCGATCTCCACGCCATCCTGCTCGGCCTGTTGCCGTGGGAACAGCAACGTGAGCTGGAACGCCAGGCCCCCACCCATCTTACGGTGCCCAGCGGTTCGCGCATCCGGCTTAGCTACTCCCCAGACGGCCGCCCGCCGGTGCTGGCGGTGCGGCTGCAAGAACTCTTTGGTCTGGCCGAGACCCCCACCGTGGCCGCGGGGAAGATAGCAGTGGTGCTCCATCTGCTCTCGCCGGCGCGTCGCCCCATCCAGATCACCCAGGACCTCAGGGGGTTCTGGAATACCTCCTACCACGAGGTCAAAAAGGAACTCAAAGGCCGTTATCCTAAACACCACTGGCCGGACGATCCGTGGCAGGCGCCGCCCACCGCCCGGGTCAAGCCCCGCAAACAGGTGGACACCCGCCAACCAAACCGGCTAGAAAGAAAAAACAACGGAGAGCAGAAATGAAATTTGACGCACCGGTGATCGGCATCCTGCGCGGGGTGGACCAGGCGTTCTTTGGCGAATTGCTGCCGGTTGCCTTTATTGCGGGACTTACCGCCATCGAGGTGACCATGAACACCGAAGGCGCAGCAGCGATGATCCGCGAATACCGGCCCGCCGTGCCGCCCGGCCGCTGGCTCGGCATGGGCACCATCCGCAATCTGGAGGAGGCCCGCCAGGCCGTGGAGGCCGGGGCCATGTTCCTCGTCACCCCCAACTGCGACCCGGCGGTGATCGCCTATGCCAACAGCGAGCAGGTGCCCATCGTGGCCGGCGCGCTCACCCCCACGGAGGTCTATGCCGCCTGGGCCGCCGGGGCCGACATGGTCAAGGTCTTTCCCTGCGGGTCTTTAGGCGGCCCCCAGTACATCCGCGACCTGCGCGGCCCCTTTGACCGGCTTCCCCTCGCTGCCGTGGGCGGAGTGACCCTCCACAACCTAGCGGAATATTTCGCCGCCGGCGCCAACGCCGTGGGGGTCGCCACCAGCCTTTTCGGCGGCAAGGCGCTGCGGGAGAAAAACCTGCAAGAACTGGGGCAAAACGTCAAAAATTTCATGGATCATTACCGGAAGGCGTCGGATACGGTGTGATCCACCGGCGGCGGTTGCGACAGAATATTCTCCACCCGCCCGGCGGATTGGCATGCTTCTACTGAAAACTATACGATTGATTTCGACAATGACATCCGCTGCCCATGCCCGTTCATTGTACCCCGCCATCAAATTTGCTCCAAAATTCCCTCCACCTCGGTCAACTCACGTCGATACCCGTTGCGGATGCCTGGATACAAGTCGTCAAACAAGGAAGTCCGTTTTTGTCCCCTGGCTGAAGTAGCCAAGCGGATACGCTCTTGAGCGATTTGCATGAGATCAACATCATCTCGTTTAAATTGACGCTGCTCTTGGTTGAGTTCAATACCAACGTACGTGCGTTTTTCCATCGCGGCAGCGACCAGGAAACTGCCGCTCCCGAAGGCGTTATCCATCACCACGTCGCCGGGCTTGGTGTACAGCCGTATTAAAAATCTGCCTAAGGCTACCGGTTTCTGGGTGGGATGCCAAACCACGCCTTCGGATTCCGCTGTTTTACAATAAATAGCGTCGGTAGGAAAACGACTACCGCTGCTTTTGACCTGCACCGGTTTAAAATCGCCATAGCTCCCGGTGTATTGGTTTTTCCGCAACCCCTTATCATAAGGGACATCAGTAACCATAACCGGATTATAGGCGGGTTGTTGTTTGTAGAAAACACAGACATCCTCGTGTTGGCGCAACGGTTGCCGCCGGGCGTTGAGGAAGTTTGTCGGTTTTGATTTCACCCAGGCAATCTTGTAACGAAACCAGCTCTCATTGCTGATAATGAGCTTGGCCGTGAACAAACCTTGGGCAGTCAAAACGATAACGCCACGTGGTTTTATCACCCGGCGATATTGTTCCCAAAGCCTGTCGAGAGGAATGACGCTGTCCCACGAGTTCCGCGTGGTCCCATAGGGAAGATCGCAAAGGATCATGTCCACCGAAGCGGCCGGCAACCCTGGTAATACTTCGAGGCAATCGCCCTCAACCAGGCGATTCCTCCATGTAGCCGGGAGATCGGTCAAGGCAATGCCCCCTTGCAGACAATAAGAGTTGGGCTGACCAGCGAAACGCGAGGTGAGACTTCTTGAAATTTTACTGCGTTCGAGATACGCTGCCGCTTACGCGGGATTAACACATAAGATACTACCCTTATAACACCTGACCCGCGCACACCGATTTACGATGTGGTGACGAGGTCACTGCCTAACTATATTTTGTGCCAAAATGAAAGATTAGCATGGCATGCATGTGCTTCAATCCCTTGATCCAAGTACTTTTTTTGTAATGAAGTTCAGCCGGGCTGCCAACAAAAAATCCCCCCATCGACATGATTTAATTGCGATAAAAACCAAGGGCAAGTATTGTGTTGGTTTTCATTACTGAAAAAAATTTTACCATGTGAAGGTGGATTATGTACAGACCGGAAATCAAGGTCATCGACTGTACCGTCCGCGACGGCGGCCTGATGAACAAATGGCAGTTCGACGACAAGTTTGTCCGCGCCGTCTACCATGCGCTCACCGAGGCGGGCGTCGATTACATGGAAATCGGCTACCTGAGCTCCGAATCCGCCTTTTCCCGCGCCGAGGTCGGCCCCTGGAAATTCTGCGCCGAAGAGGATCTGCTGCGGATCATCGGCGACACGGAAAAAAAGATCAAATTCTCGGCCATGGCCGATATCGGCCGCATCGAGTACGACGACATCCGCCCCAAGTCGGAGAGCGTGCTCGACATGGTGCGGGTAGCCTGCTACGTGCATCAGGTTGACAAGGCCATCGCCCTGGCGCACCACTGCCAGGACAAGGGCTACGAGACCACCATCAACCTGATGGCCGTCTCCACCGTGGGTCCGCGCGACCTGGATGAAGCGCTGGACGACCTGGCCAAGAGCCGGGTGCCGGTCATCTACCTGGTGGACAGCTACGGCGCCTTCTACTCCGAAGACATCGACGTGCTGGCCAGGAAATACATGGAGCGGCTGCCGGGCAAGACCATCGGGATCCACGCCCACAACAACCAGCAGCTCGCCTTTGCCAACACCATCTCCTCCATCATCTGCGGCATCAACTATCTGGACGCCACCCTCTACGGCATGGGCCGCGGCGCCGGCAACTGCCCCTCCGAGCTCCTGATCTCCTTCCTCAAGAACCCCAAATTCAACGTCCGGCCGCTGATCAAGGTCATCGAGGAGGAGATCCTGCCCTGGCGGGAGAAGATCGACTGGGGCTATTTCATCCCCTACATGGTCGGCGGAGTCATGAACCAGCACCCCCGCGCCGCCATGGCCCACATGGAGTCCGCCAGCAAGGACAAGGTGCTCGAATTCTACGACCAGAGCACCAGCGTCGTGGGCTAACGAGGCCCTCGCGCCAAAGATTCGCCTCGGACGGGCCACCTGGCCCGTCTTTTTTTTGGTAATTGTGCACACGCCGGACCAGACTGGTCCCAATCTCCGGCGGTTGTTTGGCGGTGGAGATCGGTTCCGAAGCAACGCGGCAGAAGAGCGATGGACGAAAAAAAGATTGTGCCGGCCGATATGGGCTCCGCACCCCGGCCGCCAATCCCGACCTGACCCGGGTGCTGCCGGTCTGCTTCAACCCGGCCCCCCCCAGAGCGGCCTACGAACAGGCGCTGCGCGCCACCCTTCCCGGCTCATGAAAACCGCAACAAAACGGCCCGGGACACCGAGTGCCACCGGGCCGTTCGCTTGCAGGCAGATACCGCATTATCTCAGTCCTGAATCCGTGAGCGTTCGAGAACGGTGCAGCGGCAAGGCGGCGACGATGTTGATGATACACCTGGTATATCAACGAGTCGCCAACGCAGCAGATGCGCCGTTATCGGTCGCCCCGCAGGGCGGCGGGGTG
>JAJZSH010000182.1 GCA_021822005.1 Deltaproteobacteria bacterium
CGAGTAGCTGGACGCCGCTGAGGGGGCCGGTAATTCTTTCCGCCTGACCGATCAGCCGGTGGGCAAAGTCTGTTTTGCTCCGGAGATATTCCTCCCCCCGCTTGCCGCTGACGGTATGGCGCCAACGATCCCACCGGGCTTCATGACCGGAGGTGATCAGGGAGAGCAGATTCCGGTCCGGTCGTTCGCTGGGACGCAGTTGCACATAGATCAGATCGCTGGCATCGCCGCTGGCATCGGTCTGGATGGCAAACAGGTTATGGGCGAAAGCCGGATGCCGGCCGGCCGGCACCAGGGCATGGACTGCCATCATTCCATGTGTATCCTTCAATGCCTGGATACGTCTGCGATACGAGGGCTTGACGCTCTCGGGCGGCAGCAGCCCCATTGTCTCCTTGGGGTGGAGGGTGGAGATGACCAGATCGGCGTCAATGCTTTCCCCCGAGGTCAGGGTGACACCCCGCACCCCGCCGTCCGCGATGCGAATCCGGACGACCCCGTCGCCGGTGCGTACCCGGCCGCCGAGGGATGCCAGACGCCGGACGCAGACATCGGCCATCTGCGCGCCGTTACTGGCCAGACGCCAGGCGGAGAAGAGATAACTGGCCAGGGCCATGGTATGATAAAATTGTGGGCATACAGCCGGCGGAACCCCGATCAGTACCGAAGGCAGGCCAAAGACCGCCCGCAACCCGGGGCAGCAGCCGAGACGATCGAAAACAGCCCCCAGGGGCTCCATTTGCTCAAACCAGGAAAGGGCCGGCCTTTCCGAGTAGAGAAAATCCAGTTGTTCGAATTGGCAGGCGCTGCGGCGCAGCATCGCCATCAAGGCATCGATCCGCGGCTGCTGCGCGGGAAAGGCTGCCCGCAAATTGGCCTCATAGGCCTCGAATCCGGCGGGCACATCGAACGAATCGATCCCCAGGCGATCATCGGCAAACAGGTAGCGATCGATGGGGCCGTCCATGCCCATCCGCATGAGGGGCAAATCGGCTGTGATCCCAAGATAATCGAAACAGCGGCGCAGAACCTGCCCATCATCCAGGGCGCCCATATAATGCAGGCCGACATTACAATGCACACCCTGGCGCACATAGCTGCGTATCATCCCGCCGGGCTGCCTGTTTTTTTCGATCACCGTGACCTCAAAACCGAGGCGGGCCAAGATGATGCCGGCGCTCAATCCGCCGATTCCGGAGCCAATAATAACGACTTTCGCCATGTCAGCCTTGTGTCTTGCCTTGGGTGAAAAACCAGGGAGGATTTCAGAAAATAAGTTTTTTCGTCATTGGTTGTTTGTGAAAAAGAACGGCGGGCAAATTTTTCTATCTGTTCTCTTTGATATAGTCGGCAAGCCGTGCCACCGACTGCAAAACAACCCGGCTGGTATTTTCCGAGTCCATTCTCACCCCATATTCTTTCTGCACGGTTACCGCAATCTCAAGGGCATCCAGGGAGTCGGTTCCCAGAGGGGAATCCGGACCGATCAAGGGATCATCGGGACCAATGCTTGCCAGGTCCACGTCGTGGAGGTTGCAGGTGATGCAGATCAGTTCGAGGAGTTCTTGTTGTAGTGGATCCATTGTCGTTGGAGAGAGTCTCTGTCATTTGGTTAGAAGGGAGAGGGCTATTTTCGTATTCCGGCAAGTTTCCAGGATAAAAAAGCGGTTACCACGAAAAACAGCAATAAGCGACCAAGGTCATCGAGGATGGCCGCTAGGGAATACCCCCGCAACAGCAGGTCTTGGAAGGCTGTCAGGCCCCAGTTGAGCGGCGATATAATGCTGAACCGCTGCATGACATGGGGCATGGCATATACCGGCACCATTACGCCCCCGATGGCGGCGGCGGCCACTACAGTGGTTGCGCCAAGGGTGGACGCCTGTTCGTAGGTGCTACAGGCCATGCCCAGCAAGATGCCATAACCGCAGGCTGAAAGGCTTGAGAGCAGAACGGTAAGCAGCACCGCGGTCGGATGCATGGAAATGGTAAAGGCAGGGAGCCCGAGATAGGGGAAGAGAAAGGCGCCGATAAGGGCAATGAGCAGGAACTGGCAGAGGCAGACGCCCATATAGGCCACGGCCTTCCCGGCAAAAAGCACAAGCGGTGAGACGGGAAGCGCTGCCAGTCTGACCCAGATGCCGGAACAGCGTTCCTGGAGGATGGATCCGGCAAGGGGTATGGCGGTAAAAAACATCCCGAACAGGGCCCAGGCCGGCACGTTTTGCTGGACCGGCTTATACAGGGATGCTCCGGTTGATCCGGAATCGCCCTGGTTTTCCTGCAGGGCAAGGAGGGGTTGCCGGAACAGGGCAGGGAGTTTGCCTCCGTCCAGTGGGCTGACTTCCGGAGGAACACCGGCACTGGCCATGGTTTTCTCAAGCATCCCGCCGAGTTGGGCAAGCTTTGCCTCCAGGGCAATGGTGGTTAAGGCCATCTGCAACTGGGCGGTAACGCCTGCGCGTAATCCGGCCATGATGCCGGGATCAACAAAGAGATGCACGGAAGTGGTGACAATGTCCCGTGGATTTTCCCTTCCTTGGCCTTGCTGAAAAAGACGCGCTGCCTCCTCCTTGAATTGGGAAGAGGCGTTCCTGGGAACCACAATCCCGATCTGGTAGTCACCGTCCGTCACGGCTGCCTGGATGTCTGTGGCATCTTTCTGCTTTTCATCCCACACCACAAGATCCAGAGCGCCTGTTTCCAGCTGCTTCCGCAGCGATCTGCCAAGATCACCCTGGTCCAGGTCGAGAAACAGCGCCCGGGTTTTTTCCCGGCCGGTGAGTTCCATGACATTTTCCTGCACCAGGGTGATCACCACAACCAGGACCGCGGGCATGAGAAAGAGGACAAGCAGGCCAGTCCGATCCCGCAGCAGAAGCAGGAGTTCCTTGGCAGTGGCGGCAAAGATCTTCAACATAACGGAGAGAGAGGGGAAAAAGATGATTGAGAAATGTTCATTATGTGTCGCGAAGTTCCTTTCCGGTCAGATGGAGAAAAAGTTCTTCCAGGTTGGTTCTCCCGCTTTGCTGGAGCAAGGCTGCGGGAGCTCCCTGTTCCACCAGGCGGCCGTTGTCGATGATGCCGATCCGGCTGCAGAGTTCCTGGGCCTCCTCCATGTAGTGGGTGGTGTAGAGGATGGTGGTCCCCTGCCGGTTGATCTCTTTCAGTTGTTTGTGGATCAGGTGCCGGGATTGGGCATCAATCCCCACGCATGGTTCATCGAGGACCAGCAGTTGCGGATCGTTTAACAACCCCACGGCCAGATTCAGACGCCGTTTCATCCCGGTGGAAAAGATGGCCACAGGATGGCGCGCATGCTCGGTAAGCCGTGCAAACTCAAGACCATGTTGGATCCGCTCCGCAAGTTTCCGGCCGCTGAGGCCGCAGAGTTTGCCGAAAAAATTCAGGTTTTCCCGGGCGGTGAGTGTGTCATACAGGCCGATATCCTGGGGCACCAACCCCAGAATCCGCTTGATTTCGTGCTCTTTTTCTTGAAAAGACCTGCCCCTGATCCGGACGCTGCCGCTGTCCGCGGGAAACAGACCGGTGAGAATGGAGATAACCGTGGTTTTTCCAGCCCCATTCGGGCCCAACAGACCGAAGAATTCCCCCTGCCGCACATCCAGGGTGAAATCATTCAGCGCCGGGCGGTCGCTGTTTTTATAGTGCTTGACCAAGGAGCGGGCGGAAACCACGCAATCCGGCCCCGGCTCGGGCAAACACGGGCTGCCGGGCGTCATGGCTGCTGTCTGCTCCATTGTCTCAGCTCCGTGAAAACCTTTTCCTCCATGGCTCCGCATCGGTTGAGGCATTCCACCATGGCAGGATAGCTGTCCTCCGGCCGGCTGCGTTTTTTGCAGATCCGGGCGGCCATGGCGGCAAATTCACGCCAGGTGTCGCCTGCCGCGGTCAGGGCGGCGGCGCACTCCTGCAACCGGGGTTCCTGCATGGCCGCCGCGCTTTCCTGGAGAAAGGCTGCGTACATGAAACGGAAGCCGCCACCGCCGGTGCCGATTTCCTCCTGCATGCGGACAACGTGCCCCAGGTGCAGGTCCGCGTTTTCCCGGCCCAACCGTTGCGGCCATTTGCCAAGCCGTTTTGCCAGAAAGCGGATGCCCTTGACCCCGATCAGGGGAAAGGGGCTGGCCAGCATCATCTTGCATACGGATCGAATCCCCCGGACGATATGGGGGGTAAGTTCCAACTCTGCCGGGACCTGGGTCAGATAATACATTTTTCCCTTGGGGGCAAGGGCGCCGGAGGCAAATCGGGCCCGGGCCAGATCCTCCGCCGGGCAGCGGACCGGGGCGGGGAAAACCGGGTCGCTGATCAGATAATCATTTCCCTCCTTCCCATAGACGATGAGGTTGTGGGCGTTGAAGTGAAAGCGCAGCGCCTTGGGGAAATAGGGGAGCCAGAAAACTCCGGTCTGCAGTCCCACCGGGATGGAGGCGGCCAGGGCTCTGTCCAGTTCCGCCATGGCCTCGCCCCGGTTCCGGAATTTTTTTCCAACCATGCAGATGCCGGGAATTGAGGCAAGCTGCCGGAGGATATGCCCTGCCGCGGCCCGGTAGGTGACCAGGGGCAGCCCATTGATCCTGATAAAGGGGAGATAGCCGAAAAAAATACCCCCTCCCAGGCCAAAGGCCATGGCCTCGGAAAGGTTGAGGCCATGATGGATCAGCAGGTTGGCGGCCACGCCGCTTTCACAGTGGGCGGACTGGTTGTGGGAGAAATCGGGCAAAAGGGGCGCTCCAGGTTATTCGTGATTGTAAAGGGGGGAAAGGAGCCTGCCTTTGCGCAGGTCATCCAAGGAAACCTTGTACATATCGGCGTACTTCCGCAGGGTGTCGGCAGACACTCTGTTGAAGACAAAGGGAACCAGATGCAGCCAGACCTTCCAGCGCGACTGCCCGGTGTACCGGGCGACAAGGCCGATGTCCATCTGGTTGGCAATCATGTAGTAGTGGAGGCAGCTTACCCGTCCCGCAGCCACTTTGTCCCTGGAAACGGCGATTTTTTTTGCAATCTCCTCCCAGGCCTGATGATTGACAACGGCCGCCGGCTGCCAGAGGAAATCCGGGGTCAGTTCATATTTTCCGCTGTCGTTGACGGCATAGCTCACGATCTTGAGACCGTTGGTAATTCCCTGGTCGACGGGGAGGGGCGCAGATGCCCCCCTGTCTGCCGATAGGGAGATTTTTTCCGTGCTGTCGCTGGTCGAATGTTGCATGGTCGCTCTTCTCTTTTCCTCTATCCGCCTTTGCATTCCCCCCAAATTCCCGGCGGGCCGGTTAGATGGCGTTCATCCAGAAATGGGCAATTTCATTCGAATGCAAGGCGCGGGGAGACGAAAAAACACCCTGACGGGCATAAGCCGTTGAGCAAAAACAACTTGAACATCGAGTCCTGCCAAGATGGCGTAAGGAGCCGTAAAGTCGAAGCAAAACAGTACAAGTTATTTTCGCACGGCCCCTAAACTCCGCATACCCCAGATACTGAGCGTCTTTCGGCGCCCGAGCAATACGGACATCGGACAATGGGCTGTTTCCGGATGGGCACTAGATGGCTGGCGCAACCACGCAGATATACTCGCCGATTATTTTTCCCATATCCATCGGCAAAGATTTTTCCGATCCCAACGCCCAGGCAGAGGCAAAGGCATTGTTGTGGGTGGCGATGATTTTTTCATGGATGACTTTTTTGCTCACCGCATCGGTCAGCTTGAGATATACGTCCATATACGAGGATCCCGCCATGGCGCCTCCCCAGAATCGGGCTCCGGTGCTCACGATCCGCATGTCGATAACCATGACATCCGCAATCAGGGTATTTGCCTTGTATGACTGATTATCAGCATCGCGAATCGCAACATACTTGTAGGAATTTTTGTCTTTCAAATGAGAAAATATGCTGATTTGGAACTGGCTGGACACATCGGGATAATCAGTGCCAAGCCGGGGGTCCATCTGGATCGGGTTCAAGACGATATTTTTATAGCCGGTTGTGACCTTTGCTTCCTTCCGCACCGTTTCAAGAGAAACCCCCTCAATGCGGCTGACGCCGGGATACTCCTTCTGCGCAGGCGCAGGCGCCGTTGCCGTTGCCTGCTGTTTGCCGGCACAGGAGTACAACAGGAGGCTGCACACCAATAGCCCAACCAATCTCAATCCCTTCATTTCTTTCTCCTCGCTTGTTCTGTTATGTGTTGGCGCAGCAGCTATGGCTGTCCTGCTGGCAAAAAAATTGGCGTAGCGCAATTGCACATCGCCCCGCACGGCGCGGGGAACCCTGTTCCGGGGAAGGGAAATTCGTTGCGGGCCTCCTTTTCGCCGGATAAAAGGGTTAAAAGGTGAAGCCGAAAAGCGCCTTGACGGAGTTCAGAGGATCATTGGGCTCCTCGCTGCCGCCATTGGAGATATGATGGTAACGCAGTTCAAACAGAAGATC
>JAJZSH010000183.1 GCA_021822005.1 Deltaproteobacteria bacterium
GGGTTCGAGCCCCGTCCACTCCGCCATAAAAAAAATAAAGGGATTAGCCATTACAGCTAATCCCTTTTTTTTTCTGTTGTTTGAGATTTCCGGTTTTCCTCGGAGCAAATGCTTGACACCGCCTGTGTCCCCTGAGTAAAATTAACCGGTTATGGGGTGGTGCAAGCCGAATAACCGGCCAAAGCATGGGGTTTGCCATAAAATAGTTTGTTGTGAAGCGTGTTGTCGCACAAACCCATGCACGAGGAGCCTATGATCCGTTACCTGGAAAAAATAGGAAGCAATACCATGTGGTTCCTTGAAGATCTGGGACGCATGGGTTCGTTTCTGGTTTTGGGTCTTGGCGGCGTTTTTAAAAGACCGTTTCGATTTTCCGCCATGATCCGACAGGTCCGCCTGATCGGCGCCAATTCTTTCTGGGTCATATTTTTTGTCGCAGGATTCACCGGGATGGTCCTTGGACTACAGGGGTATTATACCTTGCGTAAATTCGGGTCGGAAGGCGCCTTGGGGTCGGCGGTTTCCCTGTCTTTGCTCCGTGAGCTTGGCCCGGTATTGACGGCCCTGATGGTTACCGGACGCGCCGGGTCGGCTATGTGCGCCGAAATCGGCATCATGCGCAATACCGAACAGCTTGACGCCCTGGAATGCATGGCCATCGACCCTTTCCGTTATCTCATCACGCCAAAGTTTCTTGCCACGCTCATCTCGGTTCCGATTCTCACCCTGTTTTTTAATGTTGTCGGCATATTCGGCGGGTATCTGGCCGGGTGCGGCTTGTTGGGAGTCAATCCCGGGGCGTATTGGGCTGGCATGGAGCAGAGTGTTGTGAATCAGGATATAAACATGGGCATCATAAAATCTTTTGTTTTTGCCCTGGTGATCGTCTGGGTGTGTGCGGGGCGAGGGTATTTTGTGCATGTCATCCGGGGGGCCGGTTTTGGCGCTGAGGGCGTGAGCAAGGTCACCACGCAGGCAGTTGTTCTTTCCTCCGTCGCGATTCTTATCTGGGATTATCTGCTTACGGCGATACTGTTATGAGTCAGGCGGTTATCCAGTTCAAAGATGTTGTAAAATCCTTTGGCCGGCAGACCATTCTTGACCGCGTGAACCTGACGATCAATTCCGGCAAGACCACGGTTATTGCCGGACCGAGTGGCCAGGGGAAAAGTGTGACCATGAAGCTCATCCTGGGGCTCTTGCGCCCGGATTCCGGGCAGATTCTGGTGGGGGGGCAAGATATCTCCAGGATGCGCGGCAAAGCGCTGAACGGGATTCGGACAAAATTCGGCGTCCTTTTTCAGGGGTCGGCGCTTCTTGATTCCTTGAGTGTTTTTGCCAATGTGGCCCTGCCCCTTGAAGAGCGGACAAAATTAGGGAGCGTGGAGATTCGGACGCGGGTGCTTGCCACCCTGGCGCAACTTGGTCTCACCGGGGCAGAGGACAAATATCCGGCCCAGTTGAGCGGTGGCATGAGAAAGAGGGTGGGGCTTGCCAGGGCGTTGATGTTGCAGCCGGAAATAATGCTGTTTGATGAGCCGACCACGGGCCTTGATCCTGAGAAATCCCTGGAGATTTACAAACTTTTTCTGGAGACCCAGAAAAAATTCGGATATACGTCAATCATAGTCAGTCACGATATCCCTAAAATCTTCAATCTGGCTGATCAGGTCATTCTGATCAATAAAGGCAAGTTCAACACCTTTGCCAGCCCTGAAGACATTCAACAGAGTGAACTTCCCGAGATTCAGGCCTTTGTGCAGAGCACCATGGGGAAGGTTTATTTAAGCAGGGAGATGGAATAAAGGGTATGAAGAAGATAAATGTTGATGCGATTGTTGGTCTCTTTGTTCTGGCAGGCTTTCTGGCTTTTGCTTATATGTCTCTGCAATTGGGTGAATTTTCAGTGTTCTCAATGGAGAAGACATATTCCGTGCGGGCGAATTTTGGCAACGTCTCCGGCCTGAAGCGTGGAGCCCTTGTGGAAATGGCCGGGGTTAATGTGGGCAAGGTGAGTACCATCTCGTTGGCTGAAAACGATCAAGCCCAGGTTGAGCTTCTGATCAATAACGGGGTTAAGATTACCGATGACGCAATCGCCTCCATTAAAACCCAGGGGATTATCGGGGATAAATATATTAAAATTTCCCAGGGCGGTTCGGAAAAATTGCTGGTTGACGGGGATGTTATCACGGAAACAGAATCCGCGCTTGATCTTGAAGAACTGGTGAGTAAGTATATATTCGGCAAGGTTTGATCACACCAAGGTCTCTGATTGTGGGTATTTTTTTGAATTTTTTTTAAAAAGGACAACGTATCTGGCAGACATGAAATACCTTGTGTTTTTTTTTGTTAGCTCCTGCTTGTGTTTCCTGTTCAGCTTGGCTTGGCGACAACGAGTTCTTCTGCTTTTGGCAAATCGGGTTATAGAGGACGATCATGGAAAAGCGTGACAGTTTTTTGCCTCAACTGTACAGAGTATGTTTCTGTTGCCTGGCAATCTGGCTGGGGTCTATGACCTTGGCCATGGGGCAGGGTGCGACGGTTGACGATGAACCGGATTTCGGGGAAGAGCGGGATATTGGTCTGGCCTCGGATCCTCTGGAGCCGGTCAACCGTGTTTTCTTCCATTTTAACGACAAACTGTATTTTTGGGTGGTTAAGCCAGCATCCCAGGGATATGCTTATTTTATTGCCGAAGACGTGCGGATGTGTGTGCGGAGCTTTTTGAAAAATCTTTTGGCTCCGGTTCGGATTGTCAACAATCTCCTCCAGGGAAAAGTCGTGAACAGCGGGGTCGAAACCGCCCGGTTTGTCATCAACTCCACCCTTGGTGTTGCAGGTCTGGCCGATCCTGCAAAAAATGAGTTCGGCCTGTCTCCCAAGGATGAAGACTTGGGGCAAACCATGGGAGTGTACGGGATTGGAGAGGGCATATATATCTGCTGGCCATTTTTGGGGCCGTCAAATGTGCGTGATACCCTTGGCCGTGCAGGGGATTTTTTCTTAAGTCCGGTGTCCTATCTTGCCATGTCTGACAGTGGTGCTGGGTTGGCTGTTGAGGCCGGCAGAGAGGTGAATAATACCTCCCTTACTCTGGGGGATTACGAAGATTTTAAAGAGTCTGCCATAGATCCGTATATAGCCCTGCGCGACGCATACCGCCAGTATCGGCAAAAGAAAATACGCGATGTTGCTGTGGGTGGCGACTCCGTGTACGTTTCTTCGCTCGATGGGATTGGAAAAACATATGCCAAGAAAATGCCTGTTCCGGTTTCAGCGGGATTGGATTCCGCACCAGTTCCTGCTGACGATTTTTTTGTCCAGGTTGAAACCCCGGTTGACGCAGAACAGATTCTGGTGATACGGCAAACATTGCTTGCCACGAATACAGAGCCGGTTGTCAAGGTGTATAACCGGGGCGGTTATAATTTTTACGCTCTGCAGGTGCCTGCGGGGAAAAAGTTTGCGCTCGCCAAGCAGGAGGAATAAAGGCTCTGTGCCGCGGGATTTAGCGAAGCCAGGGTTGTTCAATAATGTTATCTTTTCAGAGAATGATTGTAGAGGCAAAAATGAAAAACAGGAACAAATGGTGTCTGAAGTTTCTTCCGGTAATTATTCTGGCAATTGCTATCCCTGTTATGTCTGAGGGTATTTCCTGTGCTGCTACTGACCCGGTTGTTTTCGTAAAGGATGCCGTCGACGAGATTATTTCTATTCTTCAGGATGAAAAGCTCGCCGTGCCGACTCGCAAGGCGGAAAGGAAAAATCGTGTGGTGGCTATTGTCGAAAAGAAATTTGATTTTCGAGATATGTCCATGCGTGCGTTGGCCAGGCACTGGCGGGAAAGAACTCCTGAAGAGCAGGACCGGTTTGTCTTCTTGTTTAAGACGCTATTGGAGAACACATATATAGCTAAAATAGAAACGTATTCCGGGGAAAAAGTTGTCTTTAAGAAAACCGCTGTGCAGGGGAATAAGGCCATCGTTTATAGTGATCTGGTTCGAAAGAAGGTGGAAACTCCGGTTAATTACAAGCTCAAAAACAACGATGATCGCTGGCTGGTTTATGATGTCGAGGTGGAGGGGGTTAGCCTGGTGAATAATTACCGGACCCAGTTTGCCAGTATTCTGAGTAAGGAGGATTTTGCCGGACTTATTGCCCGGCTTGAAGAGAAGGTCAGCAAGGGGGCTGTTGAATAAACGCCAATGGGTACTGTTGAAGGAATGCTTTTTGGGAGATACAGGCCCGAAGAGCTGAATGATATATTTTCTTTTTTATCCGCTGAAGAGATGGGCGAGTTCTTTGCCTATCTTGAGTTCCGGGAGTGGCAGCCTGGGAAAGTTGTGATGAAAAGCGGGGATTCTGGCGATTTTATGGGGTTTCTGGTCGAGGGGAAACTTGCCGTCAAGATGGAGGGAATATTCCCCGGTAAATTCATCCTGGTTGCCGTGCTCGAGCGTGGAAGCCTGGTTGGTGAGATTTCCGTTGTTGAAGGGGGGCATCGGCATGCCACCGTTGTCGCCACGGAAAAAAGTCATCTCCTGATCCTCTCTCGAGAAAATATGGAACTGATGCTGGGGCAGGCACCTGCTCTTGGCCTGAAATTTTTCCGACGGATTATTCATGTGCTTGGTCATCGCCTGGGCAAGGCGAGCGACCGTCTCTCCCGGTTGTTGTAATTCCAATTTTCGATAAAAACGCGAATAATTATTGCATCCCGTAGATACTCTAAATTTTGCACTTTCCATCTCATGCTGGAATGCGTAAAAGCGGGCGTTATCGAAGGGTTTGTCGTATTTCAACATGCCGTGGATGGCATTGCAGCAGTTTTTGCGCATGACGGCGCAGACTGCCTGAAATGGTTTCTTGCTGTTTGGGAAAGGCCTGGCGGCAACTATAGTGGACCCTGGTTTTAAGACAGCAGTTTAAGCTGTACGCCATCACAAGGAAGGAGGAGTGATGAGCGAAGCGAAGAAGCGGAAGCTCCACACACCCGAGTTCAAGTCGAAGGTGGGTCTGGAGGCATAAAGTCACCAACCAGGTAAATGTTCTCGAAGGCCATGGTGGCCGCCCTGCTCGGCAGGGTTGGCGGGGGAGGCCGTCCCCTTCCGTTATGGCGGCGAGGAGTTCACCATCCTGTTTCCGGGCAAAGCGCTGAAAGCGGTCCAGCCCCATCTGGAAACATTGCGTCAGGCCGTGGCTGAGGCCGGATTCAAGATCAGGAGCGCGGGCCGGTCCGGCAAAAACCCGGGCAACAGGCAGAAGGGCGGGGATTCCGGGAAAAAGGTCTCGCTCAGCATCAGCATCGGCATGGCCCAGCGCGACACAACCAGAAAAACCTCCCGAGCCGTGATCAAGGCGGCGGATCAGGCCCTGTACCGCGCCAAGGAAGGCGGCCGCAACCGGGTTTCCGCCTGATCTTTCCGTGTCATTTTGCAAGGGGCGTAATCATTTGACAGCCTCCCCGTAATCGGCCTAAGATGAAATCATGCTGTAATCGGCTGGGATTTCGTATATATTTCCTGTCCGGCATTGTGCGGTTTATCAGGCAGATGGAGAGTCGTCATGGCGAGATCCGATGCATTAGGGGATAAGCCAGGCCGCGCCCAGTACCTCCGCATGGGCGCAGTGGCCTTGGCCGTAACCTGCGCCATTGCCGGACTGCTCTATTACGGCGTGCGGCTCTATGTTCTGCATGAGGCGGAAAAAAACATCGAGAACATCCTGTTATCGCATAAGGGCATCCATCACTATATACAGCAGATGATGCATCCCGCCTTCTACAAGGCCAAGGAGGAGGGGTATGTTGCCAAGGATTTTTACTCGCCGGAGATCCTTTCCTCCTCGTTCATGATCAGAAATCAGCACAAGTACTACAATGCCGAGAGAGCGGAGATGGGTCTGCCGGAACTGTATTACAAGATGGCGGCTATTGATCCTCGAAACCCTGTGAATAAGGCGGACAAGCTGGAGGAACGGCTCATCCGGATGTTCAATGAGGACCGGGAGCTGAAAAAATACCGGGAGATCGTTGAGATAGACGGCAGGAAATACCTGTATGTCGCCCTGCCTTTTCTGGAGAACAAAGAGGCCTGCCTGCGGTGTCATGGTGACCGGAAGAATGCGCCGCTCCAGCTCCAGGAAAGATACAAGGACGCGGGCGGCTTTGACGAAAAGCTTGGCGATATCCGGGCCATTGAATCCATCCGTGCTCCCCTGGAACAGGAGTATCACACCATTGCCATTATCTCTGCGGCGGCCTCCGGCGGCATGGTGGTTCTGGTGGTTTTCATCTTCTTCAACCGGCAGCTTAAAACCGTGGTGAAAAATCGGACCGCGGCTCTGGAGCGAGAAATCCTTGAGCGCAGCCAGGCGGAAAGAGAGGTGCGCAGACTGAACACCGAACTGGAAAAAAGAGTGCAGAGCCGCACGGCCCAGCTGGAA
>JAJZSH010000184.1 GCA_021822005.1 Deltaproteobacteria bacterium
AAGGGGGGGGATCGAAATAATCGACCCCCCCCTTTTTTTGTTGCGTTTCGTATCCTGTGGAACCTAAGTGAATGTCACCTTGCAAAAACGCCGCTTGCCGACTTTAAGGATAATCTCACCTTGGGTCGTCACAAGATGTTCGATGTCGCTCACCTTGTCACCATTGACGGAAACAGCATTCTGCTGGATCATCCGGCGCGCCTCTCCGGTGCCGCTGACCAACCGGGTTTCCACCAGGAGCTTCGGCAGCCAGATCCCTGCCACTGTGGCAGACACAACCACCCCGGGCATCTCCTCCGGGTTGTCATGCTGGCTGAATATCTTCTCAAAATTCTCTTCCGCCCGCTGGGCTGTAACAGCATCATAAAACCGACCAGTCAGCTCCCGGGCCAACTGCTGCTTGACCGCCTTGGGATGCACCCTGCCAGCCTGCATCTCCGCCTTGAGCGCGCCTATCTGCTCCGCGGCAAGATCGCTGAGCAACTCGAAATACCGGAACATGAGACTGTCGGAAACCGACATGGTTTTCCCATAGATATCATCGGCCTTTTCGGTGATGCCGATGTAGTTTCCAAGGGACTTGCTCATCTTGTTGACCCCGTCGAGTCCTTCGAGCAAAGGCATGGTGATGACCACCTGGGGTTCCTGCCCCCAGACGCGTTGCAGATCACGGCCCATGAGCAGATTGAAGAGCTGGTCGGTGCCGCCAAGCTCCACATCAGCCTTGAGAGCAACGGAATCATACCCCTGGATAAGGGGATAGAGAAATTCGTGGATGCTGATAGGCCGTTCATTTTCGAAACGGACCTTGAAATCCTCACGCTCAAGCATGCGCGCCACGGTAAGTTGCGAGGCAAGCATGATGAAATCCTTGGAAGTGAGCTTGCTCAGCCAGGTGCTGTTAAAAACGACTTTCGTTTTTTCCGGGTCGAGAATTTTAAAAATCTGCTCTTTGTAGCTTTCGGCATTTTTCTCCACCTGTTCAACGGTCAAAGGCTTCCTGGTCTCGGATTTCCCGGTCGGATCCCCAATCATCCCGGTAAAATCCCCGATCAGAAAACAAATCTCATGCCCGAGCTCCTGAAAATGCTTCATTTTTTGAATAAGAACAGTATGGCCCAGATGGAGATCAGGAGCGGTCGGATCAAAACCTGCCTTGATCTTTAAAGGCGCTCCGGTCGCTTTCGACTTTTCCAGTTTTTTCACAAGATCTGCCCTGGAAATAACGTTGACAGCCCCGCGCTCTATCAGCTCTACCTGTTTTTCAATTGATATCTTCATGTGGTGATCAATAATTGACGGTCCCGCAAAAGAAATGCTGCTGGAATCATGGGGTTGTCTGGTTCCAGCAGCATTTCAGATCGTTACTATTTGGCGTATTCCACTGCCCTGGTTTCCCGGATTACGGTTACCCGAATCTGCCCGGGATAGGTCAACTCCTGCTCTATCTTCTTGACAATGTCCTTGCTGACTATCATTGCCTCCGCATCGCTGATCACCCCACTGTTGACTATGATACGGACCTCACGGCCAGCTTGAATGGCATAGGATTTTTCCACCCCCTTGAAAGAATTGGCAATTTTTTCAAGATCCTCAAGCCGCTTGACATACGACTCCAGCATTTCCTTCCGCGCCCCGGGCCGGGCGCCGGAGAGGGCGTCAGCAGATTGCACGAGAACATCAAGAATTCCATCCGGCGGGACATCTTCATGGTGGGCAGCAATGGCATGCACGATAACCGGGGATTCACCATATTTTTTAGCCAAATCAGCGCCAATGCTGGCGTGTGACCCTTCAATCTCATGATCCGCAGCCTTGCCAATATCATGCAACAATCCGGCCCGCTTTGCCCGCTTCACATCAATTCCGAGTTCGGCCGCCATAACCCCGCACAGAAAGGCGACTTCCAGGGAATGCTGCAAAACATTCTGGCCATAGCTGGTCCGGTATTTGAGACGGCCAAGCAGTTTGATCAACTCCAGATTGACGCCATGGGCGCCCACATCAAAGGTTGCCTGTTCCCCTGCTTCCCGCATGGTCACCTCAAGCTCCTCGCTCACCTTTTCCACAATCTCCTCGATTCTGGCGGGATGAATACGGCCATCGGTGATGAGCCTCTCCAGGGACTGACGGGCAACTTCACGCCGGACAGGATTGAAGCCGGAAAGGATGACCGCTTCCGGGGTGTCATCGATAATGATATCGATTCCGGTTGCGGCTTCGATAGCCCGGATATTCCGACCCTCACGACCGATGATCCGGCCTTTCATCTCCTCATTTGGCAAGGGCACGACCGAAACGGTTTTTTCAGCGACATAATCGCCGGCATATCGAGAAATGGCCAGGGCAATGATATCCTTCGCCTTTTTATCGGCCTGGATCTTCATTTCGTTTTCAATCTTGACCACCATCTTGGCGGCTTCCATCCGTGCTTCACTTTCGATGCTGTCCGTAAGCTGTTTTTTCGCTTCCTCGCGAGATATTCCGGAAATTTTTTCAAGCTGGACTCGCTGTTCTTCAATAAGGAGATCAATCTCTTTCTGACGACGAGCCAGGACTTCTTCCTCCCGGGAAAAAGCCTGTTCCTTTTTCAAAAAGTCCATCTCACGCTTGTCCAGAAAATCCATCTTCCTTTCAATCTGTTCAAGCTTCTGGATGAATTTTTTTTCTTCCTCGAGAACATCCTTCTTGAGTGCCTTGATTTCCTTTTCTGCTTCCTGCTTCAGAGCAAAAGCTTCATCCTTGCTTTGCAGGACAGCTTCTTTTTTAATTTGCTCTGCTTCGGCCAAGGCATTTTCAATAAGCTTGCGCCCCTGCGCCTCAAGATTCTCCGCGCGGTCTTCAAGAAACTTTTTGCGCACCAGAAAGCCAAGGCCAACTCCACCGCATATGCCAAGTACAATCGCCAATATTATCTGTACAGTCACGGAGACAACCTCATGTCGAATTTATCCCAAAAGTACGCACAAACCCCTTCGGGGGGGACATGTCGCGCTCATGCCTAAAAGAAGTGGGGAAGGAGAATATTGCAAGCCTTACTCTCAGGCCTGCAACAAAAGCCACCAACCCTTATTTATGAACCGGGGAGGAGATCAGGATGAGACAAAAACGGAAAAAAGGACAGCTTCAGGTGTAACTCTCTTGTTTTGGCAACAAATCCTCAGACGACTGTTTTTTCCAATATCAATATAATATCTCCCCATATCTCCGGAGAGTTTTTCTGTCGTATGATGCAAACAAGTGACCTGAAACACAATCCTATGCACAGTTCCCACTTGGGGAAAAGCGGCAAACACTACCGTTCTCGCATCCTCTTGATGGGCAGAGTATTATTACTGTTTATTCTGCCTGCCCGAAGGCCTTCACCACACAATATTATATAAATGCCCCATCCATATCCTGAGGGACAGTATAAGCCGTTGTTAAAAAATAACTTGGTCATTTCGTCTGGCCAAAACGGCAGCAGCGCCAGCGGCGTAAGGAGCCGTAAAGGAACGGCCAGAATTATACAAGTTATTTTGTAACGGCTCCCAGATAATAATCAAATCCCCCGCCATTGAAGTGTCCGGCAGTGACATCGAACCTAACTGCGTTAGGTGGGCGGTACTTGTATTCCCTTGAAGGAATTCCACCGGAATGGATTCCTTGCCAGAAGCAGCAAAGTCGCCCTCAATCTCAATGTTGGCTCGAGACACTCTCCCAGATCACTAACAAGGCAGGGGAAACCTCTGTGTCATCTAAAAATTCTTCTCTATTTTCTCGCTGAGCAGACTGATTTTTTCCTCAACCCGTTGCTTATATTCTTCGTATTCCCTTTTCAATTTCACATAGTTACTGGCGATGTTCAAGCTCGTTAAGATACCGAGCTTGCTCGCTGGCAAGACATGCTGAGAGGCTTGCCCAGCATTTTCCAGTTGCGTTTTCACCAAAGACAAAATTTCCTGCACATCTTTTTCCGGGGCATCTGTATAGAGCGGATACTCCTGGCCAAGCACTTTAAAGGTGACCAATCGTTCCACAATGCACCATTAACGAAAGGGTTAACAGAATAACTCCCTGAAAGCAATATATTTTCACAATCAGTTGCCTATGAGAACCCCTTGGACGGGTTCAGAAGGCCCCTTCCCGAGAGCGGTCGCTGAAGATAACGGGCCAGCCTCGAGTGCCGCCGATTTTTCCCACTTCTCAATGGACCCAAGCAGACTTGAAACCCGTTGATGGATACTCTTCTTCTCTTCCTTCAGGCGCTTGACCTGCTCTTCAAGCCCTTTCTTGTCCTCTTCCAGACGGGCAATATCGGCTTGCAGTCTTACATTGTCTCCCTGGGTTGAATCGAGACTATTCAGCATTTTCTCGACGTTACTCTCAAGCTTCTTCAAATCTTCATCATATTCCATACCGAACTCCTCTTCTCCCAAAAATAAATGGGATGGATAGAATTTATACCCGGAAAAGCCCACGCTCCGGACTTCAGACCGCAAGCAAAAAAACAAAAACCTTCTTCCTGCAACAGCAGGATGAAACCGAAATTTACTCCTTCGGAAAAAAAAAAGTCAAGCCCTTTATCTTGATAAAGAAAGAGCGTTGCGAGAACTACAAAAAAATCTCCGCCGCTTATCGCGTTTTTATATCCATGGTATGCGGTGTAACCGTACTCCATGAAGGGATATTGGCCTGTTGCAAATGGGTGAAGGAGCCGACGCGCACACAATCCCCGACGGTGCAGTCATGTATTTTCACAAAAGAGTCAATGCATACCCCGTAGCCAATCTTGCAGACTCCGGTGATGGAGGTGTTGGGATATATCACGGAATCTTTCCCTATTGTTACGGATCTTCCGATGGTGACAGTTTCGGGTTGGATAAGGGTGACTCCGGATTCCATAAGCGCATTGAGATAGCGCCTCTGCAGGACGCAATGGGCTTGCGCCAGTTCACGCCTTGAGTTCACCCCCAGAATTTCCTCACTGTCCGGACAGCAAAACTTATGCACATGAATTCCGTCACCGACAGCAATCGCTACAATATCAGTGAGGTAGACCTCCCCCTGCTTATTATCGGTGCCAACTCTTTTCAGGGCGCCGAACAAGAATTGCGCATCGACGCAATAAATACCGGCGTTAATTTCTCTGATCTTTTTTTGGACAGGGGTGGCATCTTTTTCTTCAACAATGCCCACAATATTTCCATCTTCATCGGAGAGTATCCTTCCATAGTTGTCGGGCTCTGCGACATGGGTCGTCATCACCGTTAGCAGGGAAGCACTTTCGACATGCGCGTGCAGGAACTGCCGGAGCGTTTCCGCTCTGACAAGGGGTGTATCTCCGCACAAAATAAGAACAGGACCTTTATGAGCGCCCAACTCACTCTCGCAGGCCAGAACAGCATGGCCTGTTCCCAGTTGTTGTGCCTGGTGGACAATTGATATGGGATATCCGAGGAGAGATTCTTCAACCAATTGATGCCGATGACCGGTGACGACAAGATTTCTTCCGAGCGATACGGACTGAAGCGCATCCAACACATGGTGTATCATCGGAGAAAAAAAGACTTCATGCAGCACCTTGGGGCTGTCCGATTTCATTCGGGTGCCCTTTCCGGCAGCTAACACAAGACCAACAACCGGAGAATATTCCATCTGCCCTCCTCCCGCAAAATACCAGTTTATTGAACCGCCCAAAGACCATACTCAAGAATTGGACAAAAAAAAACCCTTCCTTTTAAGGGAAGGGTTTTACAACAAAAAAAGTGAATCGGCGGCGACCTACTCTCCCACCAAGCTTCCCTGGCAGTACCATCGGCGCTGAGAGGCTTAACTTCCGTGTGCGGAATGGGAACGGGTGTTACACTCTCGCTATGACCACCGAAAAGAAATAATCTTTTCAGCTCCAACGTTTTTAAGGCGTCGGATTACAGCGGTATATAAAAAAACTTAGATAATTGAATATCCGTTTGTAATGTTGTATCCCCAATAGACCAAGCAAAAAAGATCAAGCGCAACTGTAAAGTAAAAAATGGCCAAGCCGCACGGCTTATTAGTACCAGTAAGCTCCGTGTGTTACCACACTTCCACATCTGGCCTATCAACGTTGTAGTCTGCAACGAGCCTTCAGGTGGGTTATCCCACGGGATATCTTATCTTGGAGTAGGCTTCCCGCTTAGATGCTTTCAGCGGTTATCCCTTCCGAACGTAGCTACCCTGCCATGCCTCTGGCGAGACAACAGGAGCACCAGTGGTTCGTCCATTCCGGTCCTCTCGTACTAGGAACAGCTCTCCTCAAATATCCTACGCCCACATCAGATAAGGACCAAACTGTCTCACGACGTTTTAAACCCAGCTCGCGTACCGCTTTAATTGGCGAACAGCCAAACCCTTGGGACCTGCTCCAGCCCCAGGATGCGATGAGCCGACATCGAGGTGCCAA
>JAJZSH010000185.1 GCA_021822005.1 Deltaproteobacteria bacterium
CCCTATCTGGCCGTGGGGCTCAATGTCCGGCTGCGGCAGGGCATGTACGGCAACGCCACTCTAAGTCGTTTCCCCATCACGGCGGAACGCAACATCGACCTGACGTTGCCGGGCCGCAAGGCGCGCGGTTGCCTCTACACGGCGGTGGAGGTGCCGGGGGTGCGGGCGCCACTTGCCATCTTCAATCTTCACCTGGGTCTTTCCTTCCGCGAGCGGCCGCAGCAGGTGGGCATCGTGGTCAATTCCAAGGAATATGCCCGGCTTGCCCCTGAACACCCCTGCATCGTGGCCGGCGATTTTAACGATTGGCTGACCCGGATCGCCCCGATTTTCACCGAGATCCTCGGCTTTGCCTGCGCCACCAACCGGGCGCGGGGCTACCAGAACGCCTTTCTCACCTATCCCTCCTTTTCGCCGACCGCCGGGCTCGACAAGATCTTTGTGCGGGGGCCGCTCCAGGCGCTCAAACGTCACCCATGCCGGCTTACCGTCTCACGGGTGGCCAGCGACCACCTGCCGGTGGTGGCGGATATCGCCGGGGTGGAGTGAACCATAACCTCCTGATTTTTTGTTTGTTCTTTGTCTTTGACAGGAGAGAGCCCGCTGATATATCGTGAAAAAAAGGGGCGGTCGGATGCGTTCCGGCCGGGTAGAATCACGAATCTCCGGAACAGGAGGGGCGGCTGGATACCAAGGAACGCCAAAAGATGTCGGCGGGCCTCGACGTGGCCGGTTTGATTGCCGGCGCAGGGTTGGGCGCGGCCCAGGCAGCCGACAAGGCGGGCGGCGGCTGAAGCGGCTGAACGCCCCGGATCGGAAAAAAAATCAATAAAATATCTTTATTGTTTTCTGTTGCGGCAGGGAACTTTACTGCCGGTGAAATGTCCTTATGGTCACTGGCGTGACAGCCAGATTAACGGTCGTACCCTGGTGCCACAATGTATCAGGAATGGCTGGCCTTTCGCAAGCGGCCGCCCAGAGCGGCTCACTACCACAATGTTCCCAAGGAGGACACGATGAACAAGAAGCTTCTGGTTACAACCCTAATGGCGGGGATTTTGGTTGCTGGTACCGCTTCCGCCCAGACCGGGCACACCGGGCATGCTGGCCCGCCTGCTGCGGACGCCAAGGGGCAAGCAGCCCCGATGACGGGCTCTGGCATGATGGGCCACGGCGGCGGCATGGGCGGCATGATGGGCGGAATGATGGGCGGCATGATGGGCGGCAAGGGCATGGACTGCGGCATGATGGGCAATGGGATGGGCATGATGGACGGGATGATGGGACCGGGCATGATGGGCACCATGACCCCGGAAGAGCAGCAGAAATATCTCGATGCCACCAGGGAGCTGCGCAAGAAATTGCACGATAAACGCTTCGAGTACGCGGAAGCCGCGCGCAACCCCAAGGCCAACAAGGCCGATCTCCTGAAAAAGAAGAAGGAGATGTGGGACTTCCAGCAGAAGATTCATGAAAAGGCCTGGGAATTCATGAAGGAATAGCGATTCAGTAAGAGGGGGGCGGGAAAAATCCCGCCGCGCTCTTTTTTGGGCAGAGTAATTCCGGCAGGGGCAGCCTTTGGTCGCCCCTGCCCCTTTTGGGGGAGGGGGAAGCAATGCCAGATCGTTCAGGTTCGCCTGCCGTTCCTTTTGCCTTGCCTGATGCGGCGGGAACAGTGCACACCCGGCGGGAGTTCCGCGGCCACTGGCTGCTTCTGGTTTTCCATCGCCACCCGGGGTGACTCCCCTGCCGGGCGCATCATGTCGGCGAGGGGCCGGCTGACCGGCCGGCGGTGGGGGAGATCCTGGAAAGGGTCACATCGAGAACACGTTAACAACCATATGCAGCAGCGTTGCGGGCGCGTCGAAAGGGGGCGGAACATGCAGCATGGTGGCTATGGAACGGCGCAGCGCGAGGCATCAGCCGCGGAACAGCGTGACCCGGTTTGCGGCATGACCGTGTCGCCGGCCGCCTCGGCCGGCAAAGTCGAATATGACGGCAGGGAGTATTTTTTTTGCAGCGACCAGTGCCGGCAGAAGTTTGAGCAGAATCCCCAGCCGTATGGCGCGGCAGCTAATGATTCCCATCCGCCGGGCCATGAACGGTTCTATACCTGCCCCATGCATCCGGAAGTAAAGCAGGCTGGCCCCGGCACCTGCCCCAAGTGCGGCATGGCCCTTGAACCGCTGACCCCGGCGGCCCCGGTGGCCGAAAAAACCGAGTACACCTGCCCCATGCACCCGGAAGTAGTGCAGGACGGGCCTGGCATCTGCCCGAAATGCGGCATGGCCCTGGAGCTTGTTTCGGCTTCCGCCGTCGAGGAAGAGGCAAACCCGGAATATGAAGACATGCGCCGCCGGTTTGTTGTCGGGACAATTTTCACTGTGCCGGTGGTGGTGATCGCCATGCGCGATCTGATTCCGGGCGCCCATCTCCTTGATACCCTGGCCTCGGCAAAGGTTTACGAATGGCTCGAGTTGCTGCTGGCGACGCCGGTGGTGCTCTGGGCCGGCTGGCCCTTTTATGTCCGGGCCGTGCAGTCGGTGGTCAATCGCAGCCTCAACATGTTCACCCTCATCGGCCTCGGCGTGTCGGTGGCCTACGTCTACAGCGTGGTCGGCGTCTTGTTCCCCGGCCTCTTTCCCGAGGCCATGTTTACGCACGAAGGGACGGTGGGGGTTTATTTCGAAGCCGCGGCGGTGATCGTGGCCCTCATTTTGCTGGGCCAGGTTCTGGAGTTGCGGGCCCGGAGCCGCACCGGCGCCGCGATCAAAGCCTTGCTCGGTCTGGCGCCCAAGACGGCCAGAAAGGTTTTTGCCGACGGCAGGGAAGAGGACATCCCCCTTGAGCATGTCCAGGTCGGCGACCGCCTGCGGGTGCGGCCCGGTGAAAAAGTCCCGGTGGATGGCGTGGTGGTGGACGGGGCCAGCAACGTGGACGAGTCGATGATTTCCGGCGAACCGTTGCCGGTGGGGAAAAAGCCCGGCGACAAGGTGATCGGCGCCACGGTGAACACCACCGGTTCCCTGATTATGCGGGCGGAGCGGGTGGGCAGCGACACCATGCTGGCACAGATCGTCCACATGGTGGCCGAGGCGCAGCGTTCACGCGCCCCGATCCAGAAGCTGGCCGATGTCGTATCGGGCTATTTCGTGCCCATTGTCATCGCGGTCGCCCTGGTATCCTTTGGCGTATGGTTCTTGATCGGCCCGGAGCCGAGACTGGCCTATGCCCTGATCGTGGCGGTTTCGGTATTGATTATTGCCTGCCCCTGCGCCCTGGGGCTGGCCACGCCCATGTCGATCATGGTGGCCACCGGCAAGGGCGCGACCATGGGGGTGCTGTTCAGGAACGCCGAGGCCATTGAGACCCTGCGCAAGGTGAATACCCTGGTGGTGGATAAGACCGGCACTCTTACCGAGGGCAAACCCAGGCTGGTCGATGTGGTGCCGGCTGCCGGTTTTCAGGCGGAACAGCTGCTGGCCTTGGCCGCCACCCTTGAGAAGGGCAGCGAGCATCCGTTGGCCGCGGCCATTGTGCAGGGGGCGGCAACGAAAGGGATGGCGCCGGCCGGGGTGGCGGATTTCAAGTCTCACCCCGGCAAGGGCGTTTCGGGTATGGTGGGCGACCAACAGGTGCTGCTGGGCAACGTCAAGCTGTTGCAGGATTTTGCCATTGACCCTGGCGACTTGGCGGCAAAGGCGGAGGCCATGCGGACCGAAGGCCGGACGGTCATGTTTGTCGCGGTGGCCGGCAAGGGCGCTGGCCTATTGGCCGTTGCCGACCCGATCAAGGCGACCACCCCGGAGGCCATCCGGCAACTGCACGAAGAAAAGATCCGGGTGGTCATGCTCACCGGCGACAACAAGCGTACTGCCGAGGCCGTTGCCCGGCAGCTCAACATCGACGAGGTGGTGGCCGAGGTGCTGCCGGAGGAAAAGGCGGCGATCGTGAAGCGCTTTCAGGAAGAGGGTAAGATTGTGGCCATGGCCGGCGACGGCATCAACGACGCCCCGGCGCTTGCCCAGGCGGAGGTAGGCATCGCCATGGGCACCGGCACCGATGTGGCCATGGAGTCGGCCGGAGTTACCCTGGTGAAGGGCGATCTCACCGGCATTGTGCGGGCTCGGCGGCTTTCCCGCACCACCATGACGAATATCAGGCAGAATCTCTTTTTTGCCTTTGTCTACAACGCTCTCGGCGTGCCGATTGCCGCCGGCGTGCTGTTTCCGTTGTTCGGCATGCTGCTCAGTCCGATGATCGCGGCGGCGGCCATGAGCTTCAGTTCAGTCTCGGTGATCGGCAACGCCTTGCGGTTGCGGGCCATTGAGCTGTGATTTTTGGTGCCGTTGTCTGATTCGACTCAGGCGGCCAGTCCCTTGATAATGGCCCGCAGAAAGGCGGGCAGATCGTCCGGGGTGCGGCTGGTGATGAGGTTGCCGTCCACCGCCACCTCTTGATCCACGTAGCGGGCGCCGGCATGGACCAGGTCGTCCTTGATGGCAAAGAAGCCGGTGACGGTCCGGCCATTGATCACCTCGGCCGAGGCGAGCATCCAGCCGGCATGGCAGATGGCGGCGACGATCTTGCCGCTTTCCGCCATCTCCCTGACCAGGTTGACCATGGCCGGATGGCGGCGCATGCGGTCCGGAGCGTAGCCGCCAGGGATGACCAGGCCGTCGAAGTCGGCGGCCTTTGTTTCCTTGGCGCCTTTGTCGGCAGTCACCTTGATGCCGGCGGCACCGGCATAGTGCATGCCGGCCTGGGGACCGACCACGGTCACCCGGGCGCCGGCCTCCTTGAGGCGGTAGTAGGGGTACCAGAATTCCCGGTCGTTGTAAGTCTCTTCCACCAGCAGGATGATCTTTTTGCCCTGAAGTTCCATGGCGGTTCCTCCTTCCATTGCGGGGCGCTACGGCCCAAGCGCTATCCCATCCTACGGCAGCTGCCCCGAAAAATCAATGGCCGGCCCCTTGCGGAGCATCGGGCGTGGCACTAGAATAATATCTCAACCATGTCCAAGAGGGGGTAGCCATGCCAAATCAGCACCGCGGAGAACAGCCCACCGGAACCATGACGCCGGAAGCGGCCCAGGCCCAACTCGCGGCCTTTTTCCGGCAGATGCCCCACCCGATCGTCCTTTATCTCTTCACTGCCCCCGGCCGGAACGACGTATACAGCGATGCGGCTCGCCAGGTAATCCGCGCGGTGCGGCAGTTGACCGACAAGATCACCCTGCGGGAACATGGCCTCGACCATGAACTGGCCAAGAAGTGGCAGATCACCCGGAGCCCGACCCTGCTCTTTGCTCCGGACGATTATCGTATCCGCTGGCTCGGCGCGCCGCTCGGCCAGGAGGCCCAGACCCTCATGGAATTGCTGAGTCTTCTGGGCTACCGTGATTCGGGGCTGAGCAATGCCGCGGTCAAGGTGCTCCACAAGATCAAGGAGCCGCGGCAGATCAAGATTTTCGTCAGCCCCACCTGTCCGTATTGCCCGCAGCAGGCGGTCAACGCCCTGCGGGCCGCGATTGAGCAGCCCGAACTGGTTTCGGTGGAGATCATCGACATCCAGGCCAATCCGGAACTGGCGGACCAGTACGATGCCTACAGCGTACCGCAGACCTTTGCCAACGAGAAGCTCATCGCCAAGGGCGCCCAGCCGGAGGAGCTGTTCATGGCCTCGCTCGATCGACTCGAACAGGTCAATATCTTCATTCCGGAAAGCGATGCCGTTGAGATCGAAACCGACCTGGTCATTGTCGGCGGCGGCCCGGCCGGGCTGACCGCCGGCATCTATGCCGCCCGCAGCGGCCTGGCCGCGGTGGTGGTGGAAAAGGGGATGCTCGGCGGCCAGGTGGCCACCACCCCGATGGTGGAGAACTACCCCGGTTTCACCCAGGTGGGCGGCAAGGCGTTGACGGACATCATGGTGAGCCACGCCCTCCAGTATGTGAAGATCTTCCCCGGTGAAGAGGTGGTCGATATCGCACTGGGCGAGCCGCTGGTGGTCACCACCACCCGGCGGCGGTTCAAAACCAAGGCGGTGTTGCTGGCCACCGGCGCGGTCAATCGCCGGCTCGGGGTACCGGGCGAGGAACAGCTGGCCGGCCGCGGGGTGAGCTATTGCAGCACCTGCGACGGCCCATTGTTCAAGGGCAAGACGGTGATCATGGTGGGCGGCGGCAACAGTGCGGTGACCGAGGCCCTGCATCTGCACAACATCGGCTGCAAGGTCACCCTGGAGCATCGGCGCGACACCCTGCGCGCCCAGGAGCAACTGGTGAAAGCCCTGACGCAGTCGGGGATTCCGCTGCTGCTTGAAACCGAGGTGGCGGAAATCCGGGGTGAGAAGAAGGTGGGCGAG
>JAJZSH010000186.1 GCA_021822005.1 Deltaproteobacteria bacterium
CGCTTTCAAAGCCGAACTCAACGAGATCCTCCGCCTTGACCTGCTTGAGAAAACGTCCGGCGGTTCTCACCGAGGACACCGAACTCTCAAAGCCCATGGATTGCTGCTGTACCCGCTTCTTGATGATCTCTTCAAGTCCGGCAAAGGCGCCGCTCATGATGAAGAGGATATTTCCGGTATTGACCAGACGCCGCTCCCTCTTGCCCGTTGCCCGGTACTGTTCGATGGCTTCGATCTGCGAGACCGGATCGTGGGGAACCTTGAGCTCGACCTCGGTTTCCTCCATGGGTTTGAGCAGGGCGCGCTGCACCCCGGTCCGGGAAACATCGGCCCCGATCCTGAACGGGCTTGCGGCTATCTTGTCAATCTCATCCAGGTAGATAATGCCGTACTGGGCCCGCTCAATATCCCCGTCCGCCTGCCGGACCAGATCGCGGACCAGATCCTCCACGTCCCCGCCCACATAGCCTGTTTCACTGAACTTGGTGGCGTCGCCCTTGATGAAGGGCACCCCGAGATGACGGGCGATGAGCTTGATGAGGAAAGTCTTGCCAACGCCGGTCGGCCCCATCAACAGGACATTGCTCTTGATCTGTCCGATGTTGCGCCTTGCCTGCCGGGGCTTGGCCAGGGCGTAGCTGATCCGGTTGAAATGGGTGCAGATCTTGGTGGCGAGAATGGCCTTGGCCTCATCCTGTTTCACCACATACTCGTCGAGATAGGCAATGAGCTCTTCCGGATTGGTGTCGAAATGAAAACCAGCCGCGCCGCCGGCGCCCGGCTGCCCCGCCTCGCTCTCCTCGCCCTGGGCCATGGGCAGCAGGCCGCTGGAGATGATCTTCACCTTCTTCCCGTACTTTTTCGTGAGATACTCCCCGATTTCCTTTTCCAGCTCCTTCTGGTCGGGAAGGCTGGTGTCGTGTTCGCTCATGGCATCCTCTCAGATCGCAAAAGGTTCGGCTCGTCTTGATGGTCTTGCAAAAAATCATTTTTTAACGCGGAGGCGCAATGTTTTAAGCCTTTATTTCAATATGTTGTCTCTGCGTCTCTGCGTGTTGGCGTTACGTTTTTTCAGTTTTTGCAACGCCATCACTCTTCGTCCAGGGAGAGGGACTTCATCTTCCTGTGCAGATGACTCCGCTCCAGACCTATTTGTTCCGCGGTCTGGGAAATATTCCCGTCATTGCCGGCAAG
The DNA here is from genome assembly GCA_021822005.1 of Deltaproteobacteria bacterium. GTDB lineage: Bacteria > Desulfobacterota > Desulfobulbia > Desulfobulbales > Desulfurivibrionaceae > Thiovibrio. Next base: position 1,195 of record JAJZSH010000186.1, read on the forward strand.
ACGGGCCTTGAGAAAATCCCGTTCAAAAATCTTCTTGGCCTCTTTATAGCTCAAGGAGTGGTAGAGCGCGTCCAGACCGGCGGCCGATGGCGTGCCTTCTGCCGGAGCAATGCCGAGCAGCTGCCCGACTTTTGCCTCGTCAACCGTTTCCGCCGGACACATGATCATGACCCGCTCGACAAAGTTGCGCAGTTCGCGGACATTACCCGGCCAGCCGTGCTGCATCATGGCCTGCAGAGCCCCTGGGCTGAACTCCTTTTCCCCCAACCCCTTTCTCGCGTTGTCCGCCACGAAATCAGCGACCAGCAGAGGAATATCCTCACGTCGTTCCCGAAGCGGCGGCACCTGAATGGGCACCACGTTGAGCCGGTAATAAAGATCCGCCCGGAAGGTCCCGTTTTCGATCTCCTGCTCAAGGTCCTTGTTGGTGGCGGCCAGCACCCGGACCTCGACCTGGATGGTTTTCGAGCCGCCCACCCGCTCAAATTTCTGTTCCTGCAGGATGCGCAGCACCTTGGCCTGGGTTTTGAGGCTCATGTCGCCGATTTCGTCCAGAAAGAGGGTACCGCCGTCCGCCAGATCGAACTTCCCCCGCCGGCTGGCCGTGGCTCCGGTGAACGAGCCCTTCTCATGCCCGAACAGCTCAGACTCGATCAGCTCTTCCGGGATGGCGGCGCAGTTCAGCTCGATCATCGGCTTCGCCGCGTTTTTTGACAGACGGTGAATACTCTGCGCCACCAGCTCCTTGCCGGTGCCATGCTCCCCCCGGATCAAAACCCAGGCCTCGGTGGGCGCCACCCGCTCCACCAGCTGCCTGAGTTCCACCATGGCCGATGCGTTGCCGGTGAGCTGACTGGCGCGGCGGGTCTGCTGGCGTAAAATCAGGTTCTCTTTTTTGAGCCGGGCAAGATCCAGGGCGTTGTTGATGGAAAGGATGATCTTGTCGTAGGACGGCGGCTTTTCGATAAAATCATAGGCCCCCATCTTGGTGGCCTGCACCGCGGTTTCAATGGTGCCGTGCCCGGAGATCATGATCACCGGCAATTCGGCCCAGGCCTCCTTGATTCTTTTCAGCACCTCCAGGCCGTCCAGCCCCGGCATCCAGATATCGAGAAGAACCAGGTCAACCCGCTCCTCCTCCAGCAGGGAAAGCCCCTGCTGCCCATCCTCGGCGGAAAGCGTCTGAAACCCCTCGTCCGACAGGATGCCGGACAGGGAATCACGGATACTCGCTTCATCGTCAATTATAAGGATTGTCTTCGCCATCGCCGTTTCACTGCCGCCGCTTCGCTGAAATTTGCCTGCCAGTGTCCAATATACCATGCCCTGCCGGGCAGGCGACACGGTTTTCCAACTATCCCCCCAGGGGAAGCTCAACAATGAAACGGGCGCCCTGGGGCTCGTTGTCCTTGACCCTGATATAGCCGTGATGATCCGCCACCACCGTGCTGGCAATGGCCAGACCCAGGCCGGTTCCGGTCTTTTTCCTCGAAAAATAAGGCTCGAAGAGACGCAGCTTGTCCTCGTCACTGACCCCGGAGCCATTGTCGCGCACCTCGAGCCTGACCACATTGCGCTCTTCCTCGCAGGCAAGAACAATCTCGATCACCCCGGCAGCGGCGGTGGCGGCCACGGCATTATTGAGAAGATTGATGAGCACCCGCTTCATCTGCTTGGTGTCAAAGGAAAACCGTGGGATCGGCCCCTCCACCCGCAGCCGGAACTGCCTGTCCTTATGGGCCTCCTGGTAGAGGATGAAAACCTCGTTGGCCATTTCGGCAAAACTGCCCATGGCTTTATGCACCGCAGGCATTCGGGCGAAGCTGGAAAATTCGCTGACCAGTTTTTTCAGCTCATCAACCTGGTTGACAATGGTTTTGGTGCAGACATCAAAAACCTCCTGGTCCCCGGCCAGCCGGTCAAGGTATCTCTTGCGGAGCCGTTGGGCGGAAAGCTGGATCGGGGTCAGGGGATTCTTTACCTCATGGGCGATCCGCCGGGCCACCTCACGCCAGGCCGCCATCCGCTGCGCCTTCTCCAGCTCGGTGAGGTTATCAAACACCAGCACCACGCCAAGGGGCTGATTGTTCTCATCTTCCAGCCGGGTAAAATTCACCCGCAGCGAAAAGGTTTCATCGCCCACCGTCAGGCGAAGCGGCCTTTCCATGGAAGACTTGCCGCTTCTGGACAGCTCGGCGAGAAAACCTTCCAGAACCGCCCGGTGCTCCGGTCTGAGAACCGCGCGATACTCCTTGCCCTCAAAACCCCTGCGGTCAATCCTGAGAAGTTCCTCGGCAAACCGGTTGATCGTGGTAATCCGGCCATGCTCATCCAGGGAGATAACCCCGGCCGCCACATTTTGCAGAACAATCTCCATGTAGCGCCGCCTGGTCTCGGCATCAAGATTGCCCTGGCGCAGGGCACCATTTGCCTCTTCGAGCTGCCTTTTACTGGCGGAAAGATCGCTGGTCATCCGGTTGAAGGAATCAACCAGGGTTCCCATCTCGTCGCCCGAGGTCTTTTCCAGAACAAAGTCCAGCTCCCCCTCGGCCACCCGCCGCGTGGCTTCGGCCAGCCTGCCGATGGGCCCGGTCAGACCGCCTGCCACATAAAAGGCGAACCAGATCGCGCAAAACACGATCAACAGGGTGACGATCAGCAGCATGACCAGCAGGCTGGTTTTAATCGGGGTCTTGAGAATCATCAACTGCTTGTAGCCCTCATAACCGGCGGAGATGGTCTGCATCCGTCTGACCCGTTCCTGGGGAATAAGCAGGGAGACGACCAGCGCCCCCTGACGGGCCTCGGCCCCCCCGATCTTCACCGGGTTCAGGCTGCGGACAAGCTCGCCGGCCGTCACCGGCTGGATGATTCTCTGCGCCTGGCTGCCGGCGAGAGCCTCGCGGATCATGTGCAGCGGCAGCTCGGGGACGCCCTCGCCGGCGATCCGCGACTCATAGGCCTGGGCCAGCACCTCCCGTTGCTCCGAGATGAGCTCGAGCCCGGCCAGGCCATGGCTTTTCCTGATCTCTTGCAGCTGGGGAGCCAGAGCCATCAGGGGAAGCTCGCCGTAGCGTTTCGATTCCAGACGTTCCGCAATGAGGCGGCCCTGTCGGTCGGCCTGGTCTTGCGCCTCCTGGTAAATATTCTTGGCGATGGTGATCGATTCCTCAAGGGACTGGGCGACATTGATATTGAACCAGTAATCCATGCTGGTGGAGACAAACTGCAGAGCGATGAAAAAAAGCAGCCCGGTTGGAAAAAAGGACATGGAAACAAAGGCGATCACCAGCTTGGAGCGAAGCTTTGTTCCCAGGAAACGGCGCCGCCGCTCAAAAACAAGCTGCGCCAGATTGCGGAGAACCAGAAAAACCATCAACAGCAGAAGGAGGACATTGAAGTTGATGAGCACGAAGATCAGGACATTGCCGCTGACCGGAAAGGGAATGGCTCCCAGCTGCACGATCCTGGTCTCAAAATAGGTCAGCAGAGGGATCAGAACGAGACAGGCAAGGATGACCAGGCGAATGCGCTTTTTGCGGCGCTGCCGATCTTTCCGGATAACCTCCTCGTGGCTGGCATCCATGCTAAGCCGTCGTCGCAAAATAATCTTGCCTTCTGAACGGCAAAAACGGCAGCAGTGATAGCAGCGTCAGCGGCGACGGCGTAAGGAGCCGTAACGGAACAGTCTGACCATCAACTTTCATTCCGTAACGGCTCCTAATACCTGAATTCCACGGTGTACCAGTCGGTTTCAAAATCCCAGAGGCTCCAGAAGGGAATCACATAATGAAGATAGAGCGGCAGGGTTTTTTCCGCAAGTCTGGCCTTAACCCTGAGCAGATATCCCGCCTCCGGAATCAGGGCCTTGAGCGGCGATATCGTAAGGCCATTGAGCTGGGCCATGGCTTTTTTCGCCTCGGCCAGCGATTTGGTGCGGAATGCCTGACCGGCCAGCTCCGAACGGACAATGCTGTACTCCTCTTTCAGGGTGTCATAGCTCAGGGTATGGTCAAAATTCAGTGAAACAAGCTCCTGATTCAGCCAGGTATTCCGTTTCCGTTCCAGCTTCACGTAAAAACTGAAGGTCACCGGGATGCCGTTTCTGATCCCCTCCTCCATCTGTTTGGTAAAGGCATTGTTGACCGTCAGAAATAAAAGCAGGTCCGTACTGGAATTGGTAACAATCAACTCCTCGATGGTCGCGTTCTGGGCAAGCGCAGGCTGCCCGCCGCCGCAGAAAAGAGCCAGGGCGAGAAAAAAAGAAGAAAAACCGCGAAATGTTCGTTTATGGAATAGTGTCAAAGGTCAAAGGCCAAAAGGTTAAAGGTTAAAGGCTGAAGGCTGAAGGCTGAAGATCAAAGAACTGGTTTAAACATCAAGTCTTTTTCCTTTCGCCTCTCCTCTTATCTGCCATTTTTTCAGGACCAGACTCCTGGCCCTGTCCAGAAACGGGCCAAAGGTTGCGGCATCACGGGCGCTTAAGGCTACCGCCTCATGCAGCCGCTGCTGTTCGGCAACAACCTCCGGCGCCACCAGGTCGATCTTGTTAAAAACCTTGAGGCAGGGAAGGGTATCCAGCTCAAGCTCCCGCAGCAGCTCCTCCACCACCTGGATATGGTCGGCCCAGCGCGGATTGCTGATATCGATCACATGCACGAGCACGTCAGCCTCGTGCAATTCCTCCAGGGTCGCCTTGAAGGCCTTGAGCAGCTCCTCCGGGAGATGGCGGATAAAGCCCACCGTGTCCGTGATGATGACCTCCACATCCTCGGGGAAACGAAGCCGCCGGCTGGTCGGGTCCAGGGTGGCGAACAGCTTGTCCTCCGCGACAATGGCGCTGTTGGTCAGAGTATTGAGCAGGGTTGACTTCCCGGCATTGGTATAGCCCACCAGCGAGAGAACCGGCAAGTCCTTTTTGCGGCGCCGCGCCCGCCGCTGCTCCCGCTCGCGGCTGACCTCCCTGAGTTTCTTGGCCAGCTTGCTCAGACGGTCATTGATCCGGCGGCGGTCCACCTCAAGACGGGTCTCGCCAGGGCCGCGACCGCCGATGCCGCCGGTGAGCCGGGACAGGGCGTCGTCCCTGGTGGTCAGCCTGGGCAGCATGTATTTGAGCTGGGCCATCTCGATCTGCAGCTTGCCTTCCCGG
>JAJZSH010000187.1 GCA_021822005.1 Deltaproteobacteria bacterium
GTGGATGTGGAGGGCCAGGCCTTCGGCAATAGCTGTCTTGCCCACCCCGGGTTCGCCGACCAGCAGCGGATTGTTCTTGCGGCGGCGGCATAAGGTCTGCATCACCCGCTTCAGCTCCTGATGGCGGCCAATGAGCGGATCAATGAGCCCCTGGGCCGCCCGCTCGCTGAAGTTGACCGTGTATTTTTCCAGGGCCTCGTCGCCCTTGTTCGGCTTGTCCTGCTTCTGCGGATCTGCTTTTTCCTTGGGAGCCGCGGCCGGTGCCGCGCCGCCGTGGGAGATGAACTCCACCACGTCGAGCTTCTTGATCCCCTCTTCGTTCAAGAAATAGACGGCAAAGGACTCGGGCTCGGCAAAGATGGCGACCAGCACGTCGCCGGCATCGACCTCCTTCTTGCCGCAGCTCTGCACATGGGCAATGGCCCGCTGCAGCACGCGGTTGAAGCCGATGGTCTGCACCGGATCGCCGCCGAATCCCTCTTTCAGGGCCGGCAGGCTGGAGACGAAAAAGGCCTCCAGTTTGCGCTTCATCGACTCGATATCGCCACCGCAGGCCGAGAGCACCTGGGCCGCGAACTCGTCATGGAGCAGGCCGTAGAGGATGTGCTCCACCGTGACGTGCTCGTGCTTCCGGACCTTGGCCTCGCGGATGGCGCGGACCAGGGCCAGTTCCAGTTTCTCGTTGATCATACGCGAAAACCTCTCGCTATTCCCGCTCGATGGAGCACTTGAGCGGGTATTCGTTTTTGCGGGCCAGGTCGTGCACCAGTACCACCTTGGTCTCGGCGACATCACGCGGGTACACCCCGGCAATGCCGACCCCTTTCCGGTGGACCTGCATCATGATCCGGTTCGCTTCCAACGGATTCTTGTGGAAAACCGCCTCCAGGATCATGACCACGAAATCCATGGTCGTGTAGTCATCGTTGTGCAGCAGCACCTTATATAAGGAGGGCTTTTTGACCTGCTGCTGCTGTTCGGTAACTACCGAGCCTTCCTGCTGCTGATGCGGCGCTCCCATGTTGCCGTACTCTCCTGCTTCAAGCTCAGACAAGGCTCCCTTGGCACGGTTACGGTTCTCCCTGAATCCGTGGCGGCTTTTCCCTGACGAGCGGGGAACTTCCTGTCGTTGCAGGGCAAGGCCAGCCGTAACCACGGTTGCCTCGATTCACCCGTTGCCCTGCGGGGCGTCCGACAAGGGCGCATTCGCTGCGTTGGCAACTCGTTGATAACCATGCGTATCATCAACATCGTCGCCGCCTTGCGCCTGCACCCTTCTCGGACGCCCACGGATTCAGGTCCTCTTCAACTGTAATCATTCTTACACAAGATGCACGGAGGGTGGGAGTGTTTTTTTCCCGGCCCCGGCAGGAGCGGGATTTCAGGCAGCAACGCCGGCCACGGTACGGAAGAGAAAGGCCTCCAGCACGAGCGCCTCGGGCACAATGGAACCCTTGAGGCGGAACTCGGCCGCCAGCAACTCATGCAGGGCGGCCTTGAGCCGGGTCGCGGTGGTGCGCTCGGCCTGGCGGAAGGTCTTGTAGAGCACATAGGGGTGGCCGACCAGCAGGGGAGGGAGGGGCCGCGCCTCCTTGAGGCGGGCGAGATAGCCTTGCTGGAAGGCGGGAAAGGCGAGGCCGGGGTTATAGGCGGGCTCCGGCAACTCCTGGAGGGAACGGGCCAGCAGGAGCTTGCGCAGATGATTACGGAGGCCGGCCAGGATGGCGAGCGGATGCATCCCTGCCTCCTGGAGGCGCCGGCCGATGCGCAGCGATTCACCGAGGTTGGCATCGGCATAGGCCTCGGTCAGTTCATAGAGCGCCTCTTCGCGGGTGCGGCCGACCATGGCGTCGAGGGCCGCCCGGGAAATGCTCTTGGCCTCGCCCACCGAGAGCGCCAGCTTCTCCGTCTCCATGACCAGGGCTACCGGCTGGAAACCGACCCGGTCGAGCAAGAGCGGCAACACCTGGGGCTCCAGGGTCTTGCCGAAGGGGGCCAGGGTCTTGGCCACCAGGGCGCGCAGCACCTCTTCCTGGCCCTTCCTGGCCGCGCTGGTGGCGCCGGACTCCACCACGAGATCGACCACCACGCCGTGCTGTTCGATGGCCTTGTAGAGCTTCTTGCGCTTGTCCACCGCCTCGGCGAGCAGGATCAGGGTGTTGCCGCGGGGAATCCCCTCGGGCAGGGCCGCGAGATAAAGTTCGGCCGCCTCGTCGGGTTGGGCCGCCGGGGCCGTGCCCGGCTCGGCCGTTGCCAGCACCTCGGCCACCCAGCCCAGATCCTGCGGCTTGGCAAAGCCAAAGAGTTCCTGCCAGCGATTGCCCGCCACCTCGGCCATCTCCTCGCCCTGCCACTCCGCCGGGGTGAGATTGGCCAGGGCCAGCATCTGTATGAGATAGCGCGCGGCCAGACGGTCGTCCTGGTCCTCCTTGGCCTTCCTGGCTTTGTCCCACAGGGTTTTGGCCACGGTCTTCGAGTAGAGCAGCCGGGAATCAACCACCTTCACCACCTGCCGGCTGCCGAAGAGGCTGTAGGTGCGGAGCAGGTTGAGGGTATGGATCGGGTCCTCGCGGTCGCCGTCCACCACCCGGAGCCCCCGGCCGCGGGTGGCCTCGTCGGGCAGGAGGGCGTCGATAAGGGCGGCGGCGGCCTCCTGGCAGAGGTAGCGCTCGCCGGCAAGGAGATAGAGCGGTGCCGGGGTTCCCTTGGCGATCTCGGCTGCGAGTTTGGGCACATCGTCCCGGCGATAAAGCGGCATGCGTGTGGTTTCCCGTTGACCAGTGGCGAGGGGCGTTGCTACTCTTGGCGTATGCTCCTTGTACACCTTTTCCGGGGTGGAGGAAAGGGGGTGCTGCGTGAGTCCGCGAACCATAACGCCGGTCAACACCCCCGGCGCACTCAATAAGGAAACAGGACGAGATGCCCCGTTTAGGTGCCCACATGTCGGTGGCGGGCGGACTCCACTTCGCCTTCGACCACCTCCGCAAAGTGCATGGTAAGGCCCTGCAGATCTTCACCCGCAACCAGCGGCAGTGGCGGGCCGCCCCTATCGCTCCGGCCGAGGCCAAGGCTTTTCATGCCGCCTGGGAGGCGGCAGGCAGGCCGCCGGTGGCCTCCCACACCTCCTATCTCATCAACCTCGCCAGCCCCAAACCCGAGGTGGCGGCGAAATCGGTGCAGGCACTCGCCGACGAACTGGAACGCTGCGCGGCGCTGGGCATCCCCTATGTGATTATGCACCCGGGCGCCCACCTCGGGGCGGGCGTCGAGGCAGGCATCGCGCTGGTGGCCCGCCATCTCGACGCAGCCCTGGGAGCTGCCAAGACGAAAAAGGTCACGGTGCTGCTGGAAAACACCGCTGGACAGGGAACGACGTTGGGTGCCTCCTTTGCGGAACTGGCCGGAATCATCGCGGCTTCGCGCCATCCGGCTCGCCTCGGCGTCTGTTTCGACACCTGCCACGCCTTTGCCGCTGGCCACGATCTGCGCACCCCGGCGAGTTACCAGGCCACCTTTGCCGAGTTCGACCGGCTCGTCGGCCTGAACCGCCTCAGATTCTTTCATCTCAACGACGCGATCAAGGGGCTCGGCAGCCACCTCGACCGCCACACCCACATCGGCCAGGGTCAGCTCGGCCTCGACGGCTTCCGGCTGCTCCTGAACGACCCGCGCTTCAGCGACCATCCCATGGTGCTCGAAACCCCGAAGGATGCGGACCTGACCGAGGATATCGAAAACCTCCGGATTCTGCGGGGGCTGATCCGCCACTGACCAGTAACCGCTCAGGCAAAATCAAGGGTGATTGGACAATGATCCGAGCCCATGACCGTGCTGAGAATGGCGGCGCCCTTCACCCGGCTCGCATTCTTTTGGTCCACGCAAAAGTAGTCGATCCGCCAGCCGATGTTCCTGGCCCGGGCATTGAACCGGTAGCTCCACCACGTGTATTGCTGCGGCTCCGGGTGGAAGAGCCGGAAGGAATCGACAAAGCCGGCGGCCAGGAACTCGTCCATCCACGCCCGCTCCTCCGGGGTGAAGCCGGCGTTCTGTTCATTCTGCTTCGGGTTGGCCAGATCGATCTCCCGGTGGGCCACGTTGAAGTCGCCGCAGACCACGACCGCCTTGCCGGCGGCCAGCCCCTGCACATACCCCAGGAGCGCGGCATTGAAACGCAGCTTGTGGTCGAGCCGGGTGAGCCCGTGCCGGGCATTGGGGAAGTAGGCGTTGACGAAAAAGAAATCCGGATACTCCAGGGTGAGCACCCGGCCCTCGGCGTCGTGTTCGGCAAGGCCGAGACCGTAACGCACAGCGAGCGGCTTACGCCCATGCCGGACATAGACCCCCACCCCGGCATAGCCCTTTTTCTCGGCCGGCGCCCAATACGCGGTATAGCCGGCAATATTTTTGACTGATTCAGGCACCTGTTCAGGCGTCGCCTTCACCTCCTGCAGGGCCAGGATATCCGGCGCCAATTCCGCAACGGTTGCGACAAAGCCCTTTTCCGCCGCGGCCCGCAACCCGTTGACGTTCCACGAGACAAACCGCCACACACCTTGGGCCTGTCGCCGCATCCTCGCCTGTTCCCGCGCTGCCGGCGGAACCCGCGGGGTGACACCGAGTTGCGGGCACCACTCCTCCACCGGGCAGACGTCACAGTGCGGCCGCACCGGCAGGCAGATTCCCTGACCAAAGGCAACCAGGATGGAATTGACCGTCAGCCAGTAACGGGCCGGCAGTTTCTGCCGCAGGGCCATCTCCGTCTCCAGCGGAGTCCTGGTGGCCACATAGCCCCAGATGTTCATGATCCGGTGGACATGGGTATCCACACAGATCGCCGGCTTGTTAAAGGCCGCGATCACCACCAGATTGGCGGTCTTGCGCCCCACCCCCGGCAGTTCGCAGAGTTCCTCCACGGTCTGCGGGATCACCCCGCTGAAACGTTCGCGCAGCACGCCGGGCACTTGGGCCAGATGGCGCGCCTTGGTGCGAAAAAAGCCCACCGGGTGGATGAGCGTGGCAATCCTTTCCTGGCCCAGGTGTTCCAAGGCTGTGAAATCCGGCGCCTTGGCAAAGAGTTTCGCCGCCGCCTTGGCCGTGGTTTCGTCCCTGGTGCGGGCCGACAGAATCGTCGTCACCAGCACCTTGTACGGATCGTGGGTCTGCACCGCGATCAGGTCCACCACCGGCACGGCAAGCGACCGTACCGCCTCGGCCAGACGGGCCAGCACCGCGGAAATATCGAATCGTTTTTTCATTGTCACCCCAGACGCTGTTGCAAAATGCAATACCGTTTCATGTCGGAACAGTGTTTCGTGTTTTAACTTGACACCCCTGTATGAGAACATTATGGATAGGCACCTTCGCACCGGCGGGTGAACGGGGAATTCACGTCGGCCGGGAAGGTTGAGCAGCGTTGCCTGACAGGGAATCAGGCCAGCAACTGTTACATTATGATACCTGCCCTGAACGATACCACTGTTCAGGACCATCATAGGGATTCAGGGATCAGGAAGAAAGGAGGAAACGTATGGGTAGCAAAACAAGGGGAGGGGTGTTGTTTGCATTCCTCATGTGTTCGCTGCTGGTGAGTCCGGCCTGGGCCCTGGCCGAAGAGGCCGCGGCCATGAGCCCGCCGGTGACCGACGCCACCTGGTGGAAGTGGCCGCTCATCCTGCTGGTCGTCACCTTTGTCATGGGCATTATCGCCGTGTTGGGCGGCGTTGGCGGCGGCGTGCTTTTCGTGCCGATCATCAGCGGCTTTTTCCCGTTCCATCTCGACTTTGTCCGCGGCGCCGGCCTGCTCGTCGCCCTTTCCGGCGCCCTGGCCGCCGGCCCTGGTTTGCTCAAGGCCAACCTCGCCAGCCTGCGCCTCGCCATTCCGGTGGCGCTCATTGCCGCGACCATGGCCATTGTCGGCGCCATGATGGGGCTAGCGCTGCCCACCCACATCGTCCAGCTCGCCCTGGGCGGCACCATCCTCGGCATCGTGGTGATCATGCTCACCGCCAAGAAGAGCGCGGTGCCGGACGTGCCCTGTGCCGACAATCTCTCCTCGGCCCTGCGCATCTGCGGCGTCTACCATGATCCGGCCATGGGCCAGGACATCAACTGGAAGATCCACCGCACCCCGGCGGGGCTGGCCACCTTCATCATCATCGGCTTCATGGCCGGCATGTTCGGCCTCGGCGCCGGCTGGGCCAACGTGCCGGTATTGAACCTGATGATGGGCGCGCCGCTCAAGATCAGCGTCGCCACCTCC
>JAJZSH010000188.1 GCA_021822005.1 Deltaproteobacteria bacterium
CTCGCCGGCAATGCTTCTGGCTTCGACAAACTTTCTTTTGCCGGCAAAAAGAAAACTCTTAAAATCCCGAAAAAAGGACTGATAGGGATATTCCTGCCAGAAGGCGTTGTAATCCGCCCAGGCCATGGCAGCCGTATCCACCTGGACGTTCAGCTCCTCAAGCCTTGCCTCGCGCAGACGGGGGCAGGCCATGCCCAAGGATTTGGCCCGGTCCGCGACATCAAGAACATCATAAACGCCACGCCGCCGGAACTGTTCTTCCAGGTTGGCCAACACCGTGAGATTGGTCCGCAGCTCCTCATCTTCCTCGTCGCCGAACCAGGCCTGCAACTGTGCCCAAGCCTCCTGCGCCTCGGCCAGATTCTCCCCGGCCTCCTTGTTTTTCAGATCGAGCAGCCCGGAAAGCACGTTTTCCACCATGCTGTTGGCCGGCAACAGGGTCGGGTCCATGAGGGCGATCATGAAATACCGGCGATCCCCTGCGGCCAGTTTGCGGAGCAACTGCATCTGCTGCTGCCCCAGACCTTCATGGACCTTTGTCTGAATAAGGCTGTATTGGAGCTCCGGGCAATCGACATAGAGATTGGCGACCGAGCTCACCAGTTGTTCCGCTTTCCAGGGGTGGCCAGCCAGTCTGTGAAATCTGGCAAAAAGAAGGCTGATATAGATTTTCTCTTTTTCCGTGCTGGCCGTACTGTTCGCCATTTGCAGAAAATGGGCCATATCCCCCATCCGACCGCGCTCCAGGGCGACAAAAGCCTGGCCAAGGGTGGCGTAGAACTGCTTCCCTCCCAAGGCCTGGTTTTCCGCCTTCATGAAGTCAAAGGCCTGCTTGTACTGGCCAACCCGCAGGCAATCGAACCCGGCATGCAGATTACGGCTGTCAACCTTGACCCTGTCGCTTTTGCCGCCGCCGTCCCAGGACGAAAGCAGGGAAAAAGCGGAGTAGGCCAGAAAACGAGGCTGGTAGATGAGATACATGTCCCAATAAGCGACGTACACCTGCAAGGCTGGATCGTTACGGATCTGGGCGGCGTCGATGTTTGTGGCCAACAGCTCCGCCATTTTTTTCTGCTCGGCCATGACCTGTTTAAACAGGCCGTCTATTTTGGGAAGAGGCAGGTAGCCAACCAGATTGAGGCCGCGGGTGTCCATGGTCAGCTGTTTGCTGGGGCAATGGGCCGGGGCATGATTGGCCATGCCGCAGTAAAAACACTCCGGACAGGCTCCCTTGGCCGCCAGAAATCTGCCGGTAAAAAGCCGGTCGCGTTTCAGCTCGCTGAGGTCGCCGGAAAAACACAGCTGGAACAACCCGTCTCCGGCATCCACAAATTGATGGGCAGGCAGTTTTTTACCGGCAAAAAGCTGATTCCACTGAAGCTTCAAGGCCCGGGTCACATAGGGGGTTTCCTGCTCCAGCACACCCCAGACCGGAGCTGTGGCCTCGCCAAAATCAACAGGCGGATCTTTTTTCCGGTGCAGATGCAAAATAACCTGGATGGGAACCGCGCCCCAGTCTGCTTGCCACTGCTGTTTTTTGAGGGACTCCAGGCTTTCAAAGAAGGTGCTCAGGGCGGCAAAGGGCTCGTCATAATAAATGAGCAGGAGTTCAGCGGTGCTGTCCGCGGCCTCGATCCCCACCTGGACAAGGAGATTGCGCAAGGCTTGCAGAAATGGGGGCCAACGGTCCTGAAGAACCTGCTCCCCCTGATATGACAAGGGTCGAATGGCCAGCAGGGAGGAGTGATCGATCTCTTTCATGGTGTTTCTTTGCCCGAGCGCCTTTTTTTCTTTCCCTATCACAATTTCAGCAAATTAACACTTGCCGAAATTGACGATCCATCCCTGGATCACACGCAGGCTGTCGAAAAACGAGTTTTTCAACAGCCTGCCATTGCCGCACCGTCGCCATTACGCCATTGTACGTTTTTTCCGGCCTCGGCACCACACCGGTTTTCTCCCGGATGGAAAAAAGCTGGCCGAGATTTCAAACAATGATTACCTTGCGTAAAACCAGGCGCGGGCACGGGCAACCCGTTCATTCCCCATGCCCCGCATTTTCAAAGCAAGACACTGGGACTCACAACAATGACCTCCGACCCGGAACACATCCTTGCCGACAATGTAAAACGATTCGATGACGCCGCCGCGGACTGGGAAGACAAACCGCAACGCGTCGCCCTTGCCCGCAGGGTGGCCGAGGCGATACAGCAGGCGATTCCCCTCGCCGGCACCATGCAGGTTCTCGAATACGGCTGCGGCACCGGCATGGTCTCCAGGGCCTTGAGCCCGCATGTCGAAAAAATCATGGCCGTTGACACCTCGCCGCAGATGCTGGAGGTTCTCCGCCGGAAAGCCGGGGAAGAAAAGATCGGCAACATCGAGACCCTTGCCCGTGACCTGACCCGGCAACCCCTGCCGGACAAGAACTTTGATCTGGTAATGAGCAGCATGACCCTGCACCATATTCCCGATATCGAGGCGCTGTTGCACCGGTTTTTCGCGACCCTGAAACCGGGGGGCTATCTGGCCGTTGCCGATCTGGTCACGGAAGACGGCTCCTTTCATGAAGACAACAGCGGGGTCGCCCACCACGGAATCAATCCGGAAACTGTCCGGACCATCCTGGCGAAAAACGGCGGCCAGGACATTGCCGTGCAAGAGATCCACACCATTGAAAAACAGCAGGGAAACGGCGCCAAGCGGCGGGGGTACCCCGTGTTTCTTGCCTGGTGCCGGAAGGCATGAAACACACGCGCCTGAAGATTTTGGGGGGAAGATGATTACAACTGGCATGGCGGCTGCTTTCCGGGACAGGAACTGCGCCTGAGGAGCCTGCCCGGCGAACAGTTCCTTGCGGGCAGAATTTCCTTGCGACTTCACGGGACAGCGCACATGAACGGTAAGATTTTCGCCATCGGCGACATCCACGGCTGCTCGGCAAAGCTTTCGCTGCTGCTTCAACGGCTTCCCTTTGATCCAGGGCATGACACCCTGGTTTTTCTCGGCGATTATCTTGACCGCGGACCGCGGGTCAAAGAGGTGCTGGACCAGATCTGCCGTTTGCGCCAGGATGGGGTGCGCATTGTGCCGCTCATGGGCAACCATGAATATCTGCTGCTCGAATACCATAAGACCGGGGATCAGGCCCTGCTCCCCTACCTGCGAGGCCTTGGCCTGGAAAACACCCTGGAAAGCTACGGGGGCGCCAGTCTCTCCCAGCTCACCTCCCTTGCCTTTCTGCCGTCCGAGCACCGGGCCTTTCTCGATTCCCTTCTGCCCTGTTGGGAAACAGAGGGGTATATCTTTGTCCATGCCGGTCTGCGGCATGGACAACCCCTTGCCGAACAAAGCATTCCCGATCTCTGCGAGATCCGCGAACCGTTCCTTAGCGCCGACATCGACTACGGCAAGCGGGTGATCTTCGGGCACAGCTCCTTTGCCACCCCCCTCGTCACCCCGTTCAGGATCGGCATCGACACCGGCGCGGTCTATGGTAATCTGCTCACCGCCGTGGAGCTGCCAGCGGTCCGTTTCCATCATGCCTGATTCCGATGGGCAGCTCAGGAGGCGTGGCGGTAATCGCCAGCCAGAAAACAGCGGGCAAGGGTGGTCACCGCCTCATCGGAATCAAGCCGGGCGTCGAGCTGCCGGGTATAGCCGATCAGCCGGCCTATCTGGTTGAGAATCTTCTCGATTTCCTGCCGACTCAGGCCGGAAAGTCGGCCGACCAGCAAATCGCCCTTGGCCTTGAGGGCAAAGCCGTATTCCGCCAGCACCTGGGCCATGAGCTTGATGCGGCGGGAACGATTGGTGATGGCGGCGGCTCCGCCCACAAAACGGAAGTAGATATGGTTATTGCGCGGGGTGTCGCTGCAATAGCAGTCCAGCATATTGAAATGGTAACCGAAGCGCAGGCTCATGTTCACATACTCCTTGCCGGCCAGGGCCACGTTATAACCAGCCAGCCCATCCCCGCCGCCGGTAAGATCCGCCGCCCTGGTCATGCCGGAGAGCAGGTCGGCGCCGCGCAGGGCTACTCCCTCATTTTGCCAGACCCCGGGAGAGAGCATGCCCGCAAGCACCGCCCGCAACGGCACGGAAGCAACCTGCGCAAAGCCCGCCTCCTTTCCGCCCATCCCGCTGCTCAAGCCGCCGCCCAGATCGATCACCAGGAGCTGGACCGGAATGGGCAGAACCAACCGGTGCAGGGCGCTCTGCCCGCCGAAAAACCTGCCCGGGCCGCTCCCCTGCCGCTCGGCACTGGCAACCAGGGCCTGCACCGATTTTTCGTGCATGAAGCGGACGAGATCGTGCACGGTCTTGCACTTCTCCGGGGCAAATTCCTGTTCCAGGGGATTGACCAGGTTGAGCGGCGCTATATAGCGCATGATGTATTTCTGCCGCCGGAACTCATAGAGCTCCCGGAGCTTGACCCCGGTCTGCCGCTCCTCCCGGAGCAGGCTCTGGACAATCCCTTCATAAACGACAAATTCGCCGCCCTCCCCAGCCTGCAGGGTGATTTCCTGGTCATGCCTGAGCACGACAGTGGCCTGGCCGGTATTGACCACGGTGGGAATATTAAACTCGCGGCAGATGGAGGCCATGTGGCTGGTTGAGGCGCCGATATCGGTGATGATGGCGTTTAAAAAGGGAATGGCCTGCACAAAAAGGGGGGAATCGTGCCTGGCTACCAGCACGCAGCCCTTGGGAATCTTTTCGAGTTCATCAAGATGGTGAAGGACAAAGACCTTGCCCGCCGTGGCGCCCCGCTGCACCACTACCCCCTGGTCGCGCAGCAACACAGGACAGCCTGTCGGCTCCGCCGCCTTGGGGCTTCGCGCCGTCTCATCCGCCGGTTCTTCCACCCGCAGGGCCCGGGCCTGGAGAATATAACAACGGCCGGCCTTATCAATGGCCCATTCGATATCCTGGGGGGTCTTGAAATGGGTCTCGATGGCCTGTGCCTGCCGGGCAAGGTCAAGAACCTCCGCCTCATTGAGGCACGCCATTTGCCGCCGATCAGCCGGGGTTTCCAGGGTCTCGATGCCTTTTTGGCCCCGGTTGACCACCATCAGCGCCTTGCCGCCGATCCGGCGCTCGGCAAGCCGCGGCGCCTCCCCCTTGACCACCGTGTAGAGATCGGCATCAATCAATCCGTCCACCACACCCTTGCCCAGGCCCCAGGCGGCGCTGATCGTCATCCTGCCCCGGTCCTTGCCCGATGCGACCGTATGGATGACCCCGCTGGTTCTCGCCTCGATCATGGCTACGCAGCCCACCGCCATCTTCAGCTTCCCGAGATCATAACCAAGCTGGCGCTGGTAGGCGGTGGCATTGGCCTGAAAAAGGCTGGCCACCACCTCTTTATAGGCGGCCAGAACCTCATCAACCCTGCAGGGCACGTTGAGCACCGTCTCGAACTGGCCAGCAAAGGAAAAATCTCCGTCCTCCTCCTCGGCGCTGCTGCGGACCGCCAGGGTTGCGCTCTCGCCGAGCCGAGCCCGCATCTTTTCCAGAGCGGCGGCGAGCGAAGCACGGAAATCATCCGGAAAATCCCCGGCGAGAATGGCGGCGCGCAACTCGGCCAGGGCGGCGTTATCGGCTTTGGCCAGCCCGGCCAGCCGCTCTTCCAGGCCGTTGTGGCGCAGAAAGGCGGTAAAGGCCGCGGTGGTGACGGCAAAGGCTTCAGGAACCCGCAGATGCAGGCTGTTGGCCATTTCGGCCAGATGATAGTTCTTGCCGCCCACATCTTCGGCCAGATCCCAGGTGATCTCCGGATAGAAGACCACCAAGAGGCCGGAAAGCGGTCCGGCGCTGGTCAGCATCCGTCGCACCAGGCCGTCGATGCGGGCCAGGGTCTTGCCGAGCTGAGGGTACTGGTGGTCGGTGAGCAGATTGAAATTGCGGAGCGAGTCGGAAATCGCCACGAACAATCCCGCATAAGCGCCACGGGTGTAATTGACGTCAAAAAGATAGTCGCCCCCGAGCTTTTCCCCCATCTCGGTCATGGCTTCCAGGGTGCGGTTGTTGCCATCGAGCACCGCCTGGAAGACGCGGAACCGCGCCGCCAGGCCGGAGGCTGCGGCGCGGTCGCGTCCGAAAACCTCTTTGAGTCCGCAGAAAAAAAACTTTTGCATTATAAGCGATTCCGCAGGGGATCACCCGACCGGGAGATCATTCCTCCCCCAGGGCTCTTTTGACGGAGGCCTTCAATTCCTTGATCTTGACCGGCTTCGGGAAAAAGTC
>JAJZSH010000189.1 GCA_021822005.1 Deltaproteobacteria bacterium
AAGATCTTGAGCAGTTCGGCTTGCGGCGATACCCGGGCGCAGGGTGCATGAGCAGCCGAGGTTCTTGCCGGCGACCGGATGATCGTGGTGCCTGGGGGCAGCGCCCGGTCACCATCGGCAACGGCCGTGGTAAAGTTGGTGAGTTGCTGCATCCGGGCCAGGGCCTGGGCGGAAAAGGCGTAGGGCAGAAGCAGAGTCGGGCCGCCGGCCAGGGCGGCCAGCAGGACCGCGGCCATGACCGCCCTGTCGTCCACGGCAAGACAGAGGGAAGCCCCCTGATACTCCGGGCCGGAAAAGGCAGCACGAAATCCTGCCGCCATGGCATAGACCTCGCCGAAGGTGGCGCCGGAGCGGATGAACTCCCGGTCCGGAAATTTTGGCCCCGTCAGGGGGGTTTGAATGTCTTGAAAGTTATTCCGCATGGATAGTTTTTGTATGACATTTTTCTCTGCGATTTCGCGCGAGAACAATCCTTCATTTCCACTTTATTGCCTTGTTATGGTCTCAAATACTGTAATGATGGGATTTCCTTAGATGTAATAATAAAATCATCTTTGTCCAAATCATATGATTCGCAAGCATCATCATCCATATTAGAAACAACTTGATTGTGATAATGGGCCATCCAAACAAATTTACGCAGTATGGCATTGAGCTGAGAATGTTTTTGAGCACCTGCAAGAATAACCTCGCGATGCCTTCGAAGGAAAATTGGATACATTTCATGTTCATCTAACTCACCTTCCAATGCAGCAACGTAGTCGATGAACCACATGCCATCGTCACCGTGCCTGAGCAACTCTCCTATAATTTCTTGTTCATCTTCGACGTTATGCCATTTGGCCTTAAGGAGTTTGTTCGCTTTATGTTCTTGTATTAAGCGCGGATCAATTATAATTCGAGGATATAAAGCATACTTACTTTCAAGTTCATATGCTTGGACTAGCCCAGGACCAAAAACACGGCCTCCGGAGGTGTAAATATCGCCTACCGATACACCGCCTCTAATAATCAAATTAAAATCTATCAGCTTACCTTGTGCATGAACGAGGCTGATTAATTCTTGATAAAGCAACCCCATAGGGAATTCTTTATTTTCTTTCGTTTCAATTTTCCTAATTCGCACAATAGAGTCAGAAAAAGATATAACCTCTGTGTGGTCATCCTCATCAGAGGTCTCTTTCTGAATCACATCAAGAACCTTGTTAATACTAACGGCATCAGACTGCTTTACAAGGTCACCAAATCCAAGGATATCTATGAAAGTGACTATTGCCTTTTGATACATTTTTCCACACCACAACAGTTGAATATACAGAATAAGGACATGTCTCTTCCCCTTTTCTCCATGTAATCTATCGCATCCTATCTACTCGCATCACGGCCAAAAGAATGCCCGGCAAGGCTTCTGTCCCGCGGCTTAAAGGTGTCGTCCGCCATCTCCTTTTTCACCACCTGCTGGAACAGCTTCACCATCTTGAACTTTTGCGATTCATCCTGATAAAAGGTGTTCCAGGCATAATCGAGCAACCCCTGCAGCCGGTCCGGGCTCATCTGCTTGGGCTGAAACACCACCTTGTCCGCCGAGTAGTCGTTCCAGTCACGGGAGAGGATGCGGTTCTGCCGGTTCAGCTCCTCCCAGGCCTTGGTATGGGGGAAAGGGGTCAGGACCGTGAATTCGGCCAGATCGAGCTCGATCTCCAGCAGAAAGTCGATCAGCCGTTTGATGAAGTCTTCGGTGTGGTTGTCGAGCCCAAGGAGGATCGTACCCTCCACCCCGATACCATGGTCATGGTAGCGCTTGATCCGCTCCTTGATGTAATCCGAGGTGTCGAATACCGCCTGATACACATACCAGGCCCCGGCCTGGGCCGCGAGATCGAGGACCTCGGGCTTGTCTTCAATGGGGTGGGAGCACCATTTCTTTTTGAGCGGGATCATTTCCCGGAACAGATCCATCTCCCACTGGGTATTCTGGGCCAGGGAGTTGTCCACGATGAAGAGCCGGTTGTTGTCGATGCCGGCCATCTCGGCCACGGCCTTGTCGATGGGCCGGGGCCGGAAGACCCGGCCGCCCAGGTAGGAGACGGCGCAAGGGTAGCAGTTGAAGCGGCAGCCGCGCGAGGCGTGGACCAGGTCAACCATCTGCACGCCCTTGTAGTTGTAGAGCTTGCGGTTGAGGATATCCCTGCGCGCCGGGCCCACCAGTCCGATATCGGGCCTCTGATTGATGAAGTCGTAGCAGGGCTGCAGCCGGTTGTTGCGGAAATCGGCAAAGACCTGTTCCATCCGCCCCTCGGCTTCGCCCAGGAAAACGACATCGGCGTGGGCCATGGTCTCCTCGGCGTGCAGCATGGTGGCGATGCCGCCGAACATGACCTTGATCCCTTTTTTCCGGTAGATATCGGCAATCTCCCAGCCCCGTTTGGCCTGCACGGTCAACATCATGGAGATGCCGACAAAATCCACCGCCTCGTCAAAATCAATGGCTTCCAGATTCTCGTCGATGAAATCAACATCAACATAGGCGGGCAGCGCGGCGGCAAAAACCACCGGGCCGTGGGGCGGCAGGTGAAACTCCGTCTGCCGGTCCAGCTTGGCCCATTTGGGATAGATCAGTTTAAATTTCATGGAGATGCTTTTCCGTTCAAGTTTTCAGCATGGATCAGGGTCATTTTCAGGGTATAGGCTGCCTGACCGAAACCCTTGAGTTCAAGATGTTCGGGGATCAGGCCCTCTCCCTCTTTGCGGCAGGAACGGCCCGCCACGGAGCGGTTCATGGTTTGATCGGCGTTATAGGTTCGTATCTGCCAGCAGCCATCCATTGCCGGGAGAATATCGGTTGTCCGGCCCTCGGCTCCGGTGTATCGGCAAATCGGGATCTTGCCTGCGGCGCGTCCGTATTGCACCTTTGTGGAAGAAGGTGCGCGAAAGATCGTCCGCACATCTTCCATCAATCCTTCCGCAAAGGCAGGCTTGTCAAAAGGGGGAACCGCCCGCCGGACTTCAAGTCCGCCCTTCTCCCGATACACCGCCTCAAAGAGGGTGAACCCTTCGACGGTCATCAGGGCACAGGCAATCTCGTCTCCGGCAAGGCTGGTAACCCCGAGCACCGTGGCGCCGGAGCCATCCGCCATGGAGAACTCAATGGTATGAACAAACTCCCAGCGCCCTTGGGGAAAAACCGAGGCACACCCCCGCTCCTCGCCCGCCTCAACGGTCAGCTCCGGCAGGGAGGGCTGTTGCGCCGCGCAGCCGGTAAGGCCAAGCAGCAGAATGAGCAGTAGAAAGGCCGGGAGCTTCATCGCTGAGTGAACACGGCGGCAGGAATCTCCTGATTGATGATCCTGTTGCTGAAGGTAAGGCTGGTAAAGGCGCCGGGACCCTCGAAGATAATCACCTTGTCGAGGAGCCCTGCCTGATCGCCGAGTTTGAGTTCAATGCTGCTGATCAGGGCGGCAAGCCCCTGTTCCTTCGGGGTTAGCAGGATGGTTTGTTTTTTAGGGAATGAGACCGCAAACATGGCATTGTCGGTAAAACGGCCGTCGAGCCAGTTGGAGATCTCGGCCAGCACGATCTGCATGGCGTCGAGCCGCATGCCCTTGTCTTCCGCGAGCACGCCTTCCCGTTCCACGAATTTCCGCACCTTGCCGCCATGCATGAGCAGGATCGAGCGGATGGGCGTCCGGTATTCCCAGCGCAGGGACTGGGGGGCCTGAAAGGTGAAGGAGCCGGTGGAAACGATGGGGCGGGCCAGGATCTTCAGATGTTTTTCCTGGCTAAAATCGGCCTGGACCGAGCGCAATTGCACAGGCCCTCCCTTGTTTTCGGCTCCGGCCCGGGCGGCCGGGATGGCGACGAAAAAAGAGAGAACGGCAAGGAGCAGCAACCGTTTCATCAAAACATCCCGCCGTTGACCGAGATGACCTGGCCGGTGACATAGGAGGCCGCATCGGAACAGAGGAAGCCCACCACCTTGGCCACCTCGTCCGGCCTGCCGATGCGGTTCATGGGAATCATGGTCTTGATCTGCTCCTTGGGGGCGTTCTGGATCATGTCCGTCTCGATCAGGCCGGGAGCCACCACATTGACCCGGATCCCCATGCGGGCGACCTCGGCGGCGATGACCCGGCTGGCCGCGTTCAATCCGGCCTTGGCCGCGGAATAGTTGGCCTGGCCCCGGCTGATCATCAGGGAACTGACCGAGGAAACGGAGACGATGGACCCCTTGCGCCGGCGCACCATCAGCTCCAGCACCGGCCGGGTCATATTGTAAAACCCGTTCAGACTGGTATCGATGACCGACTGCCACTTCTCCGGCGGCATCATCATGAACAGACCGTCGGCAACGATCCCGGCGTTGTTGACCAGGATGTCGATACCTCCCAGCCTGGCGCCGAGCTCCGCCACAATCTTTTCCGTTGCCTGTCCGTCCCGGACATCAAACCGGCAGATCTCGCATTGGCCGCCCTCCCCTTCGACCATGGCCAGGGTCTGCCGTGCGCCTTCCTGGTCGCTATGGTAGTTGATGACGAGATAATACCCGGCCCGCGCCAGCTCCACGCAGATTGCCCGGCCGATCCCCTTGCTGCCGCCGGTGACGAGGGCTACATTCTTTTCGTTTTCCGTGGTCATTGCTGGTTTGCCTGAAAAAGTTGCAGGGTGGCCCTGCCGATGAGCTGCGTGTCCATGTGCAGCTCGCAGGCAACCTCCCGGAGATTTTCAAAACTATAGGTGTTTTCCGCCCTGGCCGTGATGCTGGCGCCAAAGGGCAGGGAGTCGATAAAAAAATCCGCCTTTTTTATGCCCACCAGCCAGCCCATCTGATTGGAGTCCCGGCCCTGGGCCTGGACCCTGCTCCAGCCGTTGCACACCCCGGCGGTCTGGGCGGCGAGTTCCACCAGAATCAGGGGATCCACCCCCTGCCCGTCGGCCATGGGCCACGTTTTTTCCACCAGAAAAAGGGCGCGGGCGCTCTCGCTGTCCACCTCCATAATCTCCTTGACCAACAGCATGTTGCCGCGATGGGGAAGAAGATCCTCCAGGGTGAGATCGGAGAGTGTGAGTGGGCGCATGCAACTATACCTTTTCCTGATTAGCGCTAATTTTCCTAAAATCCCCTCGCCCTTGAGGGAGAGGGTGGAAAGCCGCAGCGTACCCCCTCTCCCCGGCCCTCTCCCCCACTAAAGCGGGGGAGAGGGAGAATTTCGTAGGGGCTCTCCTCTGTACAAATTACGTGTTGTGGAAGAATAGCGCTAATCAGGCACCTTTTTTACCCTGGTCAACGGAGCCGAAACGATACTCCTTTTTCCGGTGAACAGCCACTGTTGATGTGGAATTATTCTTGGCATTATCTTTTTTTAGGCAGTATATAAATACACTTAAATGTTATCCAGTACAAATTTCCGGAAACCGGACCGGCTCCATTGCCACCGTGCAGCCAATGTTTTCTCATCCCTCTAACGATACTCAAACAGCGACCGCATCCTATGAATACATTGACAGCAGAACTCAAGGTCAAGATCATCGATATCCTGAATCTCCAAGACCTGAGCCCGGAAAATTTCGACGAAAACGACCGGCTGGTCGGCGGCGCCCTGGGCATTGACTCCATCGATGTCCTGGAAATGGTGGTCATGGTGGAAAAAGACTATGGCATCGTGATCAACAGCCAGGAGGTCGGCGAAAAGATCTTTTCCTCCCTGGCCTCCCTGGCCGAATACATCAAGGAAAACACCCCCGGTTCACCGTCCTGATGGGAAAACGGGTTTACATCGCCGGCCTGGGGATCATCAGCCCGCTTGGCGAGGGACTCGCCGCCACGGAAGAGGCGCTGCGCGGCAACCGTTCGGCAATCGGGCCGCTGGATCTCTTCCCCCTCTTGCATGGCGAGCCTTTGCCCACGGGCCAGGTCCGCGGCCTGGCCGGGCAGTCGGACCTGCCCCGAACGCACCGTCTGGCCCACAACGCCGCTCTGCAGGCCATGGCCTCCTGCAGCACCCCGCCCGATGCGATCATTCTCGGCAACACCACCGGCGGCATCCTGACCACGGAAACATTGCTCCGGGCCAAGGCGAGCAACAAGGAGCTGTACCGCTACCACGGGTTACACAGTGTCGCCGAGCACCTTGCCCAAGAACTCGGCTGCCGGGGCATGGCCCTGACCGTTTCCACCGCCTGTTCCTCAGATCGG
>JAJZSH010000190.1:0-1474 GCA_021822005.1 Deltaproteobacteria bacterium
GATCTAAGGCGGCGGCGGTAATGGTGCCGCCGTCCTTTTTTCCGACGTTTTTGAGATCGGCAATCTCGGACTTGAGCTGTTTGGTATACTCCGGGTCCAGGGGCAGCCGCCACAGAGGTTCGCCACTGCGCGCCCCTGCGGCAAGCAGCCGGTCGCATAAGTCATCGTTATTGGACAACAGGCCGGTGCGGTGATGGCCAAGGCCGATGATGACGGCACCGGTCAGGGTGGCAACGTCAATCACCATGTCCGGCTTGTATTCTTTGATGCCGTAGGCCAGGGCATCGGCCAGAATAAGACGGCCCTCGGCATCGGTGTTGACCACCTCCACGGTTTTGCCGCCATACTGGGTGATCACATCTCCTGGTTTCAGGGCGGCCGGGCCGGGCAGATTTTCCGTGGCCGGGACAATCGCCACCAGGTTCAACCCTTTGAGTTTCGCTTGGGCAACCGCCTGCATGGCGCAGAGGACCGCAGCCCCCCCGCACATATCGTACTTCATCTCTTCCATCCCGGCGCTGGGCTTGAGCGAGATGCCGCCGGAATCAAAGGTGAGTCCCTTGCCGACCAGCAGCAGGGTGGGCGCGCTTGGCTTTACTGCATACTCAAGGATTACCATTTCAGGGGGCCGGGCCGAACCCTGATTGACGGCAAGAATCCCGCCCAGGCCCAACTTTTTCAGCCGGGCCTGATCCAGTACCGTGCACACCATCCCGTGGGCGGCGGCCAACTGCCTGCCATATTCGGAAAAATGGCCCGGCGTCCAGTGACTGGCTGGCTCATTTGCCATATCGCGGGCCAGACAGGCAGACTGGGCAACGATTTCACCCAGTTTCAGCGCCTTGCCAACCCCCTTGTTGTCTGAGGCATACAGGGCAGCCTGCTTCAACATCTCCCCCGAGGCATCCGGGTCTTTTTTTGTTTTGTATTTCTTGAACCGGTAGGCGCCCAGCACAAGGCCTTCGGACAACCCTTCGACCATCTCGACCATGTCACGGGCAAATTCAGGCAGAACAAGCAACAACTCCCGGGCCTTGCTCTTCATGGCCAGGGAGGCGATGGTCCCGCCCGCCTTGCGGAACAACTCACGGTTCAGCTCGTCTTTGCCCAGACCGACAACCAGTATCCGCTTTGCCGAGGGGAAGCCCTGTCTTCCTTTTTCCGGATAAAAAAGCAGGTGTTCTCCCTCTTTTCCGGAAAAATCCCCGAGCGCGTGCACCCGCCGGACAACTCCATCGACCGCCCCACTGGCACAACGGGGAGAACCCTTGTCTGGCTGACGCGCCAGATAGACCAGAAGATCGCCGGCATAGGCCGTTGGCCCAACCTTACTGAACTGCAACATGAATGTGCTCCTCAATATTTAGTGCTCATCCGGAAACGGCCCTTTCGCCCGATTGCCGCGTTGCTCAGTCGCCGAAAAATGCTCACGTACCCTATGTACGCTCCGCTTTTTCGTCTCCCTCGCGCCTTG
>JAJZSH010000190.1:1484-6169 GCA_021822005.1 Deltaproteobacteria bacterium
ATTTAGGAGCCGTTACGAAATAACCATCGCCGTTAACAGCAGCGTCAGCGGCGCTGTTTCTGTGACCATTTCGTTACGGCTCCTTACGCCGCTTCGCTGCTGCCGGTCAAGGCATTCCAATGGTACGATTATTTTTGAACGACGGCTTATTGCTGGAATTGTAAAAACCAATACGGCCATGGACAGAATCATGCGGCAATGGGCATAATTCTATCCATGGTCAGGGTGCGGGCACATTGCAGCCACTGCTCCACAGGCAGATCCTGGGGGAGCAGATTGAAATCAGTGGTGATTGCCTCCCCGTTGGCGGCCTTGAGAAGACACCGGTCGGCAATGGCCACGCATAACGGCACACCATCCAGGGAGTTGAGCGGCTGGCTGTGGTTTGCCGCCGCGTCAACCATGACCAGGGGAAGATTCCACCAGAGGAGCAGGGCGCTGCCCAACTCCAGATGGGAGATGCCAAAAATCCGTTCTTCCAGCTCGGTGGCAAACAGGCCATATCGTCGCAGGAATGCGGGGGAATGGTGCAACGCCTCATCAAGGGAGGCAAGAAAAACCAGTTTGCCGATATCATGCAGAAGCCCGGCGGCAACTGCGGTCCTCTCCTGCCCAGGGGCAAGCCTCTTGGCGATAAGCCCGGCCAGTTTGCCGCACTGAATGCTGTGATCAATGATATTCAGGGCATGGCGATGGTACTTTCTGGGATACTGGAAGTGGTTGAGCGCACAGATAAAAAGAACCATTTTTCGTGTTCTGCTGATCCCAAGACAGCTTACCGCCCGATGGAGATCATCAATCTTCATCCCCCTGGAAAAATGCACGGAATTGACCATCTGCAAGAGCCGGGCGGCAAGAATTGGATCCTTGCCCAGAACCTCGACAACCTGGGTCAAAGCATAATCAGGCTTCTGGAGAATGGCTTCAAGTTCATGCACCACGGGCGGGAGCGCGGGAAGTCCCTGGCCATGGTTCAGGAACTCCCAGCATTTACGAATCCGGATCCGCGAGCGCACGGTCAGATCATGCTCCAGTGAGTGTCCCAGTTCTTTACTCAAGGGCAGACAAAACGCCCGGTGCGCCGCCCCGGTCGCCACAAGCCGTACCAGTGCATCAACCTCTGTCTTTTCCGAATAAACAATCCTGATCGCATGGGGGCAGACGCTGGTGACATGTCGCAGGAAACCCTGCTCGTGCAGGCCAGGCAGGTTGAGATTGCACAGGACAATATCCGGCACAATCCCGGCAAGAAGCTGGTTGAATTCCTCGATGGTTATGCAATAGCAGACCAGATGCGGCCAGCGCCCCAGCAATTCCTGAAAAGCGGCCTTATGCGACGGATCAGGATCAACAATAAAGACCGAACATTTTTTCATGCAAACCATAGGTTGCAAATCCCCTTCCGGCCCCTCTGCACGAGGCCATGGTGGCGCATTCAGAAAACAGGAGCTGTTTTCGCCATCTCAAAAAAACTGAAGGAGTTCGGTGGGGTTGTCCGGGTACGGCTGCCCTTGTCTGTGTGGAGTTTATTGAAGGAGATATTTTTATATATAATACTGAGTAACCCTTACGCAACGATAATTGCATGCTACAATCAAATAATTACGGTACATTGCCGACAGTTGCCGCAGGCAAAGTCCCACCGCATACCCGACCTCGCAAAGGAGCCCCTGATGTTGCAATTATGTCTTGGAGCAGGACTTGTTATTATAATCTCCTCCCTGAGTAGTCTCCTTGAGGCGGCATTGTACTCGTTACCGATAAGCCACATTGAAATCACCAGCCGGAGCCACAGGCGGATCGGCCGGATCCTCATGGACATGAAAAAAGATATCCACCGCCCCATCACCGCCATCCTTTCCCTGAACACCATTTCCAACACGGCAGGCGCCACCTTTGTAGGCGCCGCGGCGGCAGGGGTTTTCGGCAACCACAACATGGTCTGGTTCTCCGTTGCCTTCACCCTGGTCATCCTCCTCTTTACGGAGATCCTCCCCAAAACCCTCGGCGTTTCCTACTGCCGGGAGCTGGCCATCTGGATTGCCTACCCCCTCCACTGGATGGTAAAATTGCTGACCCCGTTCATTCTGGTAATTCAGGCCATCACCAGACTTCTCCCGGCCAAGGACGACGGCCTCCTGGTCTCGGCCCAGGAAATCCAGGCCCTGGCCAGACAAAGCCATAAATCCGGAGAAATAAGCCTTCAGGAGCGGCGGGTCATCACCAACATTCTCGACCTGAAGGATAAAACCGTCCGCCAGATCATGACCCCGATCACCGTCACCTTCATGCTCGATGCCAACCTGACCGTGGCCAAGGCCATGCAGGCCAACGAGATGCTCAATATGCACAGCAGGATTCCGGTCTATGAAAAGAATACGGATGAGGTGGTCGGCATTATCCTGCGCAAGGATCTGTTCAGCTGGGCGGCCCAGGGAGCCGAGGAGAAAACCCTGCGGGAGTTCATGCAGCCTGCGCATTTTGTCCCGGAAACAGGACGGCTGACCGCTGTCATGCTCGAGTTTTTTGAACACCACAAACATCTCTTTGTGGTGGTTGATGAATACGGCTCAATCACAGGCGTTGTCAGCCTTGAGGATATCATTGAAGAGATAGTGGGCAGGGAAATCATTGATGAATCAGATCGGGCCACTAACATGCGGGAGCTTGCCAAGCGGCAACGCCTCTCTTTCATGGCCAAGGCGCAGCTAAAAAAATAACAGTCCGGTAGAAAAAAAGCAGCGGACCAATGAGCAGATTGATCCCGAGAAAATTTCAAAAACGAACGTGCCCCTCGAAATCATTGAGACAGAACTGCCAGAGACTGTAACACCCGGCGATGGAGCCGTTGAGCATGAGGCCCCACGACAGGAATACCGCGACATTACTGCGCGCATCCCTGGGACCGAAGAGCCCGGAAATAACCACCGGGGCAAAGAGAATATCACCGGCTGTCCGCAGATAGGCATAGTGATGCCGGGCTGCCAGAAATCTCCTTATTCCGGGAAACACCCAAAACAGATCCAGTCGCTGCTCGTTTCCGGATGGACACTATCCTACCTCTTCCAGTACCACTGGCAATTGCATCTGCCGGTCCTCCCGCTCGATGGTCAGGGCAACCGTATCTCCGACTTTATAGCGATCCATGGCATTGCGCAAGTCGTCGTAGGAAGAAACCTTGCGCCCATCGACAGCCAGGATGACATCCCCGAAGACGATCTCCCCGCGAATCCGGCGTGTTCCCCGCAGTCCGGCGGCTTCGGCTGAACTGCCCGGCTGGATATTCATGACCAGCACCCCTGTCACCCCTACCCGCCTGGCAATCTGATCATCCGCCACGGAAATACCGAGACCGGGACGAATCAGCCGCCCATGCCGGATAATCTCTGGAATCACCCTGGCCACCACGTCCACCGGCACGGCAAAGCCGATACCGGCGCTGCCTCCGGACGGGCTGTAGATGGCGGTATTCACCCCGATAAGACGTCCGGCGCTGTCAAGGAGAGGCCCCCCCGAGTTGCCAGGGTTGATGGCGGCGTCCGTCTGGATGACCCCCTGGATGGTTCTGCCGGTTGCCGATTGGATCTCCCGGCCCAGGGCGCTGACTATGCCGGAGGTAAGGGTCTGGTCAAGACCGAAGGGATTGCCGATGGCGAAAACCTTCTGGCCCACCAGCAGATTATGGGATTCCCCCAGGGGAAGCGGGGCGAGTTTCTCCGCGGGCGCGGAGATCTGCAGCACCGCCAGATCCTTGTCCGGAGCAACGCCGACCAGGGTGGCCTGCCAGGTGGAACGATCCGCCAGGGTGACCTCGACCCGGCTGGCCGACTCGATGACATGATAGTTGGTCACCACCCGGCCCTGCTTATCCCAGATAAAGCCGGAGCCGGTTCCCTGGGGAATTTCATGGATATTGAGGCTGAAGATGTTCCGCCGGACCTCGATGTTGGTAATGTAGACAACCGCTGGCGAGGCAGAACGAAACAGGGCTATGGTGCTTTGCTCATCGGCCGCGAGATCTCCCCGCGCCGCTACAGGGATGGGTGTGACCTCAGGCGCAGGAACCGGTCGCTGGTAAACGAAAAAAAACCACCAGCCAAGAAGGATGAAAATCAGGAGGACAACAAAGGAAACACGTTTTTGCCTTGGGGCGTTTGTGGGGTGAATATTCATCCCTTAACCTGAAATCTGGAGTTTAGAGTTTCATTTTTTCCTGCCGTTGAGCAATTCCTTGGCAAGGAATAATCCTTGTAACAATAAATTCACCGAAACTCCGCCGAATTCAGCTCATTCGGCGGTCGACCGATGCGATGGATGTTATTTTGCGGCCCGAATTTTCCCGACTTTGGGGTCCAGAGACCCCGGATATCAAAGTCTCGGAAAATCCTGGCGAGCCCCAGCCGTACGCGGCCGGCGGTACCCTGGCGCAGGGCGAGACGAGCGGTTTGCAGGCCCAGCGCCACCCAGGACCATTTACCATTCTGGAGCCATTTGTAATAGCTGGTCCAGTGGCGTTTGGGCTTTATTGCCAACCAGGCCTCGGTGACAAATCCAGCCTGGGTCAGCATGGCGCCGAAGAGCAGTTCCAGCCAGGGAGGGACCGAACGTTTCGGCAGCGCCTGAGCCAGAAATGTGATAGCTTCAAACAGGGTATCGGGGATATTGCCGTATCCCTTGGTCTCCAT
>JAJZSH010000191.1 GCA_021822005.1 Deltaproteobacteria bacterium
TCCGATCTCCCTGAATATCATCAAGCGCTACGGCGTTGAGGGGCCAAAAGACTCGGTCGCGGGTTTTGCCTTCATCAAGCGGCACTGCATGCACTGCCTTGATCCCGCCTGCGTTTCGGCCTGTCCGGCCTCGGCTCTTGTTAAAAATCCCGAAAACGGGGTGGTGATGTACAACAAAAAGGCCTGCATCGGCTGCCGCTACTGCCAGGTGGCCTGTCCCTACAATATTCCCAAGTTTGAGTGGGATTCGCCCTTCCCGGAGATTACCAAGTGCCAGATGTGCGCCCATCTTCTGGTCAAGGGCGGGATTTCCGCCTGCTGCGCCGCCTGCCCCACCGGCGCTTCCCTGTTCGGGCCGGTGGAAAAGCTGCGGCTCGAGGCCAAGCGGCGGCTGGTCATGGAGCCCGGAGAGTATTACGATTTTCCGGTGGCCAACATTGATTCGACCGAGGTGCAGCAACACCGGGCCGGCGGTTACGTCAAACATGTGTATGGCGAGCGGGAGCTTGGCGGCTCCCAGGTTCTCTATCTGGCCGGAGTGCCGTTTGCCTCCCTCGGTCTGCCCGATCTGCCCGAGGATTCCTACGTGGCCCTGGCGGACGGCATCCAGTACGCCATTTACAAGGGCATGGTCTATCCCCTCGTGGTCCTGGGCGGCCTGATCTATATCATCCGGAACAGGGAAGAGAAAAAAGAGTAGGGGCGCAAGTCCTGGCTTTTCACGGAAAGGAGTGTTTCCATGCAGGAAAGACAAGCATTAGGAGGCAGGGTGCTGACCGTGCCCTTCAAGGTGTGCGCCGCCATCGCGCTTATCGGCCTTTTTTTCATCGGCAAACGTTTCCTTTTCGGCATCGGTTCGGTTACCAACCTGAACGACGGCTATCCCTGGGGGATCTGGATCGCCTATGATGTGGTGGTGGGCACGGCCCTGGCCTGCGCCGGGTATTCCATCGCCCTGATCGTCTATGTGTTCAACAAGGGTGAATACTCGCCCCTGGTGCGGCCCGCCCTGATGACCAGCATGTTCGGCTACACCCTGGCCGGCATCTCGGTTATGTTTGACCTTGGCCGTTACTGGCAGGCCTACAACATCTTCCTGCCCTGGCTCAGTAACCTGCATTCGGTCATGTTTGAGGTTGCCCTCTGCATCGCCACCTATATCCTGGTGCTGTGGATGGAGTTTGCCCCGACCCTGCTGGAAAAGTTCAAGGCAGATCAGTTGCAGGCCAGACTCAACCGGGTCATCTTCGTGTTCATCGCCCTGGGCGTCCTTCTGCCCACCATGCATCAGTCCTCGCTGGGCACCATGATGCTCATGGCCGGGCACAAGCTGTCCCCCCTCTGGTGGAGCGGCTTTCTGCCCCTGCTCTTTTTGATCACCGCCGTGGTCATCGGCTATGCCGCGGTGATCTTTGAGTCGCTCGTCTCGGCCATTGCCTTCAAGCGGCCGATGGAGATGCCCCTGCTCAGCAAGATCTCGGCGCTCATGCCCTGGCTGCTCGGCCTCTATCTGGTGGTCCGGCTTGAGGACGTGAACCTGCGCGGCTATCTGCCCCTGGCCTTTGAGGGAGGGCTCCTGGGCAACCTGTTCTTGCTTGAAAACCTGTTGTTCCTCGCCGCCCTGCTGATCCTGGCCTATCCCAACAACCGGCGGAGCCCGCAGCTGCTGTTCCTCGCCTCCTGCGCCATGCTGCTGGGGGGGAGCATGTACCGGTTCAACACCTATATCGTCGGCTTTGATCCCGGCACCGGCTGGCGCTATTTCCCCTCGGTGCCGGAACTGTTCATCACCTTCGGCATTATTGCCGCCGAGGTGATGGCCTACCTGTGGTTTGTCAAGACTTTGCCGGTGTTGCCCAGGCTCACCAAGGCATAATGCATATTGGAAAGGTAAATTCTAGCTCAGCAGGGCCGGAAAGGTTCCGTAAACCACGAAACGTAACTGTTCAGCAGCGCCGCTTCGCTGCTGCCGCAGATGCGCGGAAGAGGTCTGCGAAGTGTGCTATTGCACACGAGCAGGCCGATGACAGCTAAGCGAGCGCAGCGAGACTGCGAAGCAGATGCGGTGCTGCTGGACAGTTACGAAGGAGAGTGTTCATGGCCAAGAGAATCGTCGTTGATCCCATCACCAGAATCGAAGGGCATCTCCGGATTGATTGCGAGATTGACAATGGCCGGGTGACCAAGGCCTGGTCCTCCGGCCAGATGTGGCGCGGGATCGAGTTGATCCTCCAGGGCCGGGACCCACGGGACGCCTGGCTCTTCACCCAGCGGATCTGCGGGGTCTGCACCACGGTCCATGCCATTGCCTCGGTGCGGGCCGTGGAAAACGCCCTGAACCTGGAGGTGCCGCTCAATGCCCAGTACATCAGGAACATGATCATCGGTGCCCACGGGATCTTTGACCATATCGTCCATTTTTATCATCTTTCCGCCCTGGACTGGGTGGACATCGTTTCCGCCCTCAAGGGCAGCCCCAAGGGTGCCTCGACCCTTGGTCAGCAACTTTCTCCCTGGCCCCGCAACAGCGAGCAGGAGATCCGGGCGGTGCAGGAAAAGCTTAAAGGGTTTGTCGGGACCGGCCAGCTCGGGATTTTTGCCGGCGGCTACTGGGGGCATCCGGCCATGAAGCTGTCCCCGGAGGTCAATCTGCTTGCCGCCACCCATTATTTCCAGGCCCTGGACTACCAGCGGAGGATCAACAAGGTGGTGGCCATTCTCGGCAGCAAGACCCCGCATATCCAGAACCTGGCCGTGGGCGGGGTAGCCAACCCCATCAACCCGGACAGCCAGTCCACCCTGACCATCGAGCGGCTCTACTACATCAAGACCCTGATTGATGAAATCGGGGATTTTATCAAGAATGTCTACATGGTCGATGTCGCGGCCGTGGGCGCTTTTTATGCGGACTGGACCAAGTACGGGGCCGGGGTGACCAATTATCTCTCGGTGCCGGATCTGCCCCTGGACACCAAGGGAACAGCGTTTGATCTCCCCGGCGGGTACATTGCCGATGGCAATGTGGGCTCGTTCAAGCCGATCACCGGGTTCAACGATGATTTCTTCAAACAGGGGGTCAAGGAGGGGATCAAGCATTCCTGGTACAAGGGAGACTGGGACCGCCATCCCTGGGAGGAGGAGACCGTGCCCCAGCACACCGACTTCCAGGACAACGGCAAGTATTCCTGGGTCAAGTCCCCGACCTTCAACGGCAAACCGGCCCAGGTCGGACCCTTGGCCAACGTCTTGTGCATGTACGCGGCAGGGCATGGCCCGACCAGGACGTACACCGATGGTCTTTTGCAAACGGTGAGCAAACTGGCCGGAGCCAAGGTCGGGATCGGTGCCCTCCATTCCACCATTGGCCGGCATGCCGCGCGGGCGGTGCGCTGCGCCGTGCTGCACGACTCCCTGCTCGGCCAGTGGCAGTCCCTGATGGACAATATCGGCAGGGGGGATTATACGACCTTCAACCAGCCGGTGTTCCCGAAAGGCGAGCAGCGCGGGGTTGGCTTCCACGAAGCGCCGCGCGGGGTGTTGTCCCACTGGGTCGTGATCCAGGACGGCAAGATCAAGAATTATCAGTGCGTGGTCCCGTCCACCTGGAACGCCGGACCCAGAAACAATAAAGACGCCCCCGGGCCATACGAGGCCTCGCTGGTCGGCAATCCGGTGGCTGATCCGGAAAAACCCCTTGAGGTGTTGCGGACGATCCATTCCTTTGACCCGTGCCTTGCCTGCGCCATCCACCTTCTGGACCCCGAGAGCCGGGAAATCGTTACGGTCAGGACCACTGTATAAGATTGCTGCTTGGAATACCTATTAAAAACAGGCCGCCCCGGTTGTCGGGACGGCCTGTTTTATAAGGAGGCGTATGTCTGCAAATATTCTGGTGCTTGGCGTGGGAAACGTTCTGCTTGCCGATGAGGGAGCAGGAGTACGAGCGGTGGAACAGCTCCAGCGGTGCTATGTTTTTCCTCCCCGGGTGGAGCTGATCGATGGCGGCACCATGGGGCTTGATCTCCTGGGGTATCTTGATGACAAAAGCCATCTGTTCATTGTGGATGCAATCCTCTCGACAGAACCTCCCGGATCAGTGGTCATCCAGGAGCTGACCGACCCCCCCGCCTATTTCCGGCAGAAAATTTCCCCCCACCAGATCGGGCTGTCCGAGCTTCTGGCCGTTGCCGCCATGCAGGATTGCCTGCCTCCCGCCATCACCCTGTTCGGTATTGTTCCCCTTGATCTGTCCACCGGCATTGAGATGTCCCCGGAGGTCACCGCCGCGGTCAGGCAAGTGGTTCTGGCCGTGGTGAAAGAGCTTGGCCTGCTCGGGGTCGAGGTGGGCGCGGTAAGCCGTTGATCAGTTCTCCATGGTTGCAGGGCTGATCCCTGCCGTGGCCGTCTCTGGAAAAAACTTGCTCCTCACCGGCAAATAGTATTGTATAAAAAACTCTGCCTGCATCCGGCGGCGGTACGGCCAGGAGAGGTCATGGGGTGTTGCGTGTCCCAAGGACATGGGGGCGTCTGGTTTTTTCAAGGAGAAGGAATGTGGCGAAGATCGCGGTTTTTGTGGCGGATGATCATTCCATCGTCAGGGAAGGGCTGCGGCAGATGCTTGCCAGAAGCAACGACCTTGAGCTGGCCGGCGAGGCGGCGGACGGCGAGGCCGCTGTCAAGGAGATCCGGCGGTTGCAACCGGATGTGGCTATCCTTGATATCGCCATGCCCATGATCAGCGGCCTTGAATGCATTCCGCTGGTGAAAAACGATTCTCCCGGCACGGCAATCGTGATTCTGTCCATGTTTGCCCGCGAGTCGTATGTGCATCAGGCTCTGGCCGCCGGGGCTCATGGCTATGTATTGAAGACATCCCACTGGTCCGAGGTTCTTGAGGCGGTGCAGATGGTGGCGCAGGGCAAGTATTTTCTGAGCAGGGAGATAAATTCCGAACTCATCCGCGGGTACCTCCACAATGAGGAGCGGAAATCCGCCGACTCGAGCAGGTACGATCTGTTGTCCGACCGGGAACAGCAGATATTCAGGCTGGTCATCGAGGGCAATCCCACCAAAAGCATCGCCGAGCTCTTGTGTCTCAGTCCCAAAACCGTGGAAAAGCACCGTTCCAACATCAGCAAAAAGCTCGGGATGAGCGAGCCGCTGGCCATGCTGAAGTTTGCCATGAAGATCGGGGTGGCCGACCCCGACCTCTGGCCGGATTCATAAAAAACAGGGTTTGCCGCTCTTGTCTGGATGAGCAGCGTTCTTTAGAGTATCATCAAACAATGCATGAGATGTCGCTGGCTGTAAGCATTGTTGAACTTGTTTCCGACAAGGCGCAGGCCGCCGGGGCGCGGAAGGTCACGGCCATCGAGCTTGAGGTCGGCAGACTTTCCGGCCTGATGGTGGAGGCCCTTGCCTTCTGTTTTGAGGCGGCCGCCCGCAACACTCCGGCTGAAGGGGCCGAGCTTCTGATCCGCGAACTTGGCGGGCGCGGCAGCTGTCTGGCCTGCGGCCATTCCTTTGCCGTGGATTCCCTGCTCGGCCAATGCCCGCAATGCGGCGGGTATGCGGTGGAGACCGTGCAGGGCAGGGAATTGAAGGTCTTATCCCTCACCGTTGACGAATAAGATGAATAATAGGTGGCGCCATGTGTGATTCCTGCGGCTGCAGTCAGCCGGAGAACAGCGTAACCATCACGAGGGTGGGGCAAGCCATGTCCGGCCCCGGAGCGGCAGAGCGCCACCATTCGCACCAGGGTCGGCCGCACCAGGATCGGCTCGTGGAGGTGCGGGAGGCGGTGCTCGGGAAAAACGACGGGATTGCCGCGCATAACCGGGATTTCTTCAGGGAAAGGCGGATCGTGGCGCTCAATCTGGTCAGTTCCCCCGGCTCGGGCAAGACCACGATCCTGGAACGGACCATCCGGGAGCTGCGGGGTGAGATTCCCATCGCGGTTATCGAAGGGGATCAGCAGACCATGCTCGACGCCGAACGGATCGAGGCCACCGGGGCGCCCGTGGTTCAGGTGAACACCGGGGCCGGCTGCCATCTTGACGCGGATATGGTGCATCAGGCCCTGCACCAGATGGAGCCGGCAGAGAACTCCCTGCTCTTTATTGAAAATGTCGGCAATCTGGTCTGCCCGGCCATGTTTGATCTGGGCGAG
>JAJZSH010000192.1 GCA_021822005.1 Deltaproteobacteria bacterium
CAAAGGCCAGCTCTATCCGAAACGCATGGTGACGGTGGTGGTCAAGGACGATCTGGTCAAGGATGTGGTTCAGGCGATTATTGCAACCAACCAGACCGGCAAGGCGGGGGACGGCAAGATCTTTGTCCTGCCGGTGGCCGACGCCGTCCGGGTGCGCACCGGCGAGACAGGGCAGAAAGCCATTGTCTAGAAAGACCAAGGAGTAACTACTCCGCCGGGAACCAAAAAAGTAACGCAAACCAAGAAGCATAACTGTTCAGCAGCGCCGCTTCACTGCTGCCGCAGATGCGAGGAAGAGGTCTGCGAAGTGTGCTATTGCACATGAGCAGGCCGATGACAACGCAGATGCGGTGCTGCTGGGCAGTTATGTCAAGGAGAATGAAAATGGCAACAATGACCAAGAAAAAACCGGTGCAGTGGGACCCGGCCGACGTCAAGGCCGAGCTGCTCGCCAAGTATCCGTCCAAGGTCGCCCGCAAGCGCGCCAAGCAGATCATGATCAATGAGGCCCTGGGCAACGAAACCCCGGAGATCTCCGCCAACGTGCGCACCACCCCCGGCATCATCACCATGCGCGGCTGCACCTACGCCGGCTGCAAGGGCGTGATCATGGGGCCCACCCGCGACATCGTCAATCTGGTGCACGGCCCCATCGGCTGCGGTTTCTACGCCTGGCTGACCCGGCGCAACCAGACCGATGCCGGGCCAGACGGCGAGAACTACATGAACTACTGTTTCTCCACCGACATGCAGGACTCGGACATCATCTTCGGCGGCGAGAAGAAACTGACCGCGGCCATCCAGGAGGCCTACGACCTCTTCCATCCCAGGTCCATCGCCATCTTCGCCACCTGTCCGGTGGGACTGATCGGTGACGATATCCATACCGTGGCCAGGCGGATGAAGGAGAAATTCGGCGACTGCAATGTGTATGCCTTCAGCTGCGAAGGGTACAAGGGAGTTTCCCAGTCCGCCGGGCATCATATCGCCAACAACCAGGTATTCAAGCATATCGTCGGAGAAAACGATGCGGAAAAACCCGGCAAGTACAAGATCAACCTGCTGGGCGAGTACAACATCGGCGGGGACGGTTTCGAGATCGACCGGATCTTCAAGAAATGCGGGATCACCAATATCGCCACCTTTTCCGGCAACTCGACCTATGACCAGTTCGCCTCGGCCCATAAAGCCGACCTCAACGCGGTCATGTGCCACCGCTCCATCAATTACGTGGCCGACATGCTGGAGACCAAGTTCGGCATTCCCTGGGTCAAGGTGAACTTCATCGGCGCCGATGCCACGGCCAAGTCGCTGCGGAAGATCGCCGAATACTTCGGCGACAAAGAGCTCGTCGAGCGGGTGGAGGCGGTTGTCGCCGAGGAGATGCCGGAGGTTCTGGCGGCCCGCGCCGATGTCCGGACCCGCACCGAAGGCAAGACCGCGATGATGTTCGTGGGCGGCTCCCGGGCGCATCATTACAAGGAGCTGTTCAACGAGATGGGCATGAAGACCATCTCGGCCGGGTACGAGTTCGGGCACCGCGACGACTACGAGGGGCGGCAGGTGATTCCGACTCTGGAAGTGGACGCGGACAGCCGGAACATCGAGGAGATCCATGTCGAACCGGACGAGACCCGCTACCAGCCGAGGAAAACTCCCGCCGAGTTCAAGGCTCTGGAAAAGGCCGGCTACACCTTCAAGCATTACGATGGCTTGGTTCCGGACATGGACAAGGGCACGATCATCATCGACGACCTCAACCAGTACGAGGCCGAGAAGCTGGTGGAGCTGATGAAGCCGGATATCTTCTGCGCCGGGATCAAGGAAAAATATTCCATCCAGAAGCTGGGCGTGCCCATGAAGCAGTTGCACAGCTATGACTCCGGCGGCCCCTATGCAGGCTTTAAGGGCGCGGTGAACTTTTACCGGGAAATCGACCGGTTGGTGAACAGCCGGGTGTGGAGCTACATGCAGGCGCCCTGGCAGAAGAACCCGGAACTCTCCGCCTCCTATGTGTGGGAATAAAGAACAGGTAAAAGGAAGAAGGTGGAAGGTGAAAGGTTATGGGATAACGAAGCACTTTTTTTGCTCTTTTATCCTTAGCGCCTTGAACCTTTCACCTTGCGCCTTTCCTATAAACTTGAGGACACGATCATGCTACTACGACATACCCCGAAAGAAATAAGCGAGCGCAGCGCCTTGGCCATCAATCCGGCCAAGACCTGCCAGCCCATCGGCGCCATGTACGCGGCCTTGGGCATCCACGGTTGCCTGCCGCACAGCCATGGCTCCCAGGGTTGCTGCGCCTACCACAGAAGCGCTCTGACCCGGCATTACAAGGAGCCGGTCGCAGCATCCACCAGTTCGTTCACCGAAGGCGCTTCGGTGTTCGGCGGCCAGGCCAACATGCTCCAGGCCATCGACAATATCTTTGCGGTCTACGACCCGGAGATTATCGCCATCCACACCACCTGTCTTTCCGAGACCATCGGCGACGATCTGAAGCAGATCAAGAAGAAGGCGGAGGCCGAAGGCAAGATCCCCAAGGGCAAGGAGATCATCAGCTGTTCCACCCCGAGCTATGTGGGTTCCCATGTCACCGGTTTTTCCAGCATGGTGACCTCCATGGCCAGGATGGCCGAGCCCACCGGCAAAAAAAACGGCAAGTTGAACATCATCCCCGGCTGGGTGGAACCGGCCGACATGGAGGAGATCAAGCGGCTGGTCGGGCTGGCCGGGGTAAAAAGCATCCTCTTTCCGGACACCTCCGGCGTGTTGAACGGCCCGCTTTCCGGCGAGTACAAGATGTTTCCGGATGGCGGCACCACGGTCAAGGAATTGAAATCCACCGGCGACTCCATCGGCACCCTGGCCCTGGGCGAATGGTGCTCTGGTGAGGCGGCCCGTTGGCTGGACGCCAAGATGAAGGTGCCGTGCCGCGTGCTGGACATGCCCTTTGGTCTCAGTGCTACGGACCGTTTCATCGATGCCCTGCGGATGATCGCCGGGGTGAGCGTGCCCGATGAGATCGCCCTGGAGCGCGGCCAGCTGGTGGACATGATTTCCGACATGCACCAGTACCTCTACCATAAAAAGGTGGCCCTGGTGGGCGATCCGGATCAGTTGATCGCCATGACTGAGTTTTTGGTCTCTCTCGATATGTGCCCCATCCATATCGTCACCGGCACGCCGGGCAAGAAGTTTGAAGAGCGGATCAAGGAGATCACCAAGGATATGCCTTTTGCGGTCAACGTCCGGGCCAAGGGCGACATGTTCCTGCTCCACCAGTGGATCAAGAACGAGCCGGTGGATCTGCTGATCGGCAACACCTATTGCAAGTATATCGCCCGTGATGAGGACATCCCTTTTGTCCGTTGGGGCTTCCCCATCCTGGACCGCCAGGGGCATCAGTATTTCCCCACGGTCGGCTACAAGGGCGGCTTGCGGTTGCTGGAGAAGATCCTCGGCGTGCTGCTGGACCGGTTGGACCGGGATGCGCCGGAGCAGAGCTTCGAGCTTGTTTTGTAACGAATACGCCATCAGCTTTTCAGCGATCAGGAAGGACACCCCCTGATCGCTGAAAGCCGGCGGCCAAGAAAGAAGGCTTCCCACTGAGCTTCTTGTGAAAAAATACGCAAAAGTCCCCTCGCCCCTCGGAGTCTACGCTTACCTGCGGGAGAGGGCTAGGGAGAGGGGGAACCAGCTATCATGCCTGATTCTGTCAGCCAATCGCGACGACTGTCTCTGCCCGTGGCGCCGCACGTCAACGCCCGGCTCCGTTTTGCGCCGGACCAGCCCCTTGGGCCGGTCATGTCGCCGGAGGAGGCCTTGGCCTGGGCGGCACAGGTCCTCGGCAGTACAGGACCGCCGCCGCAGGTGGTCATCGCCGGACCCGGAGACCCTCTTGCCACGGTCGGCCTCACCCTCAAAACCATTCGCCTGCTCAAACAGAAATATCCTTCCCTGACCGTGGAAATCGTCACCTTGGGACTGGGCGGGGCGCAATATGCGCCGCTCTTGGATGAAGAGGGCGTCGGCCTGGTGACTCTGCGGGTGGATGCGGTTGATCCGGAGATACTTGTAAAGCTCTTTGCCTGGATCCGGCCAGGCAGAAAAACCGTACCCCTGGCGGAGGGTGCGGAAATACTCCTGGACGGACAGGCCCAAGCGGTTGTCGCTTTCCGGAAAGCGGGGATCAAGGTCAAGCTCAGGACCACCCTCTATCCCGGCTACAATGACGATCACCTGGAGCAGATCGCGCAACGCATGGCCCAACTTGGCGCTGCGGCAATGACCCTGGTTCCGTTCAAGCCGGGGGCGGAAGAGGCTGAAAACCCGGGCCTCCCGCCGGAACCGGACAACGGTATGTTGGCCACGGCTCTGAGTCGGGCGGGAAAATACCTGGAGGCAAATTTTGAGCAGGAGGCAACCGAATCCGGGTGTGCCTTGCTTGCGCCCATGATCGAGGGTGGCTTTGTGGCGGCAGCCTTGCCCAAACCAAGCAGCAAGCGGCCCAACGTGGCCGTGGTCAGCCTCGGCGGAATGGAGGTGGATCTCCACCTCGGTCAGGCCTACCAGGCCTTGATTTACGGGCCCAGGGAAGATGGGCTTACCTGTCTGCTCGGCCGCCGCGACCTGCCCGAGGCGGGGGGCGGGGCGCTGCGCTGGGAAAAGCTGGCGGACAGCCTGCCCGATTGTTTCGCCCTGCTTGCCGCCAGCGCCGGAGCAAACCCCAAACAGATCCTGAAAGAGCGCGGCATCACGGTGCTGATCACCGAAGGCGAGATCGACGGGACGGTGGATGTTCTGTTCGGCGGCGGCAAGAAAAAACCAACCTGCCGCAAATAGCGGCTCTAACTTGAGGAGAAAATCACCATGGCAATACCGAAACGACAGATCCTCGTCTGCCAGAGCTTCCGCGTGGCCGGCGACAAGAAAGGCCTCTGCCACAAGCAGACCGACGGCTTCATGCAGTATCTCGAAGAGGAAATCCTTGACCGGGGCCTGAACTGCCTGGTCACCGCCACCACCTGCCTGAAGCAGTGCGAATCAGGCCCCATTATAGTGATTCAGCCCGAGAACTGGTGGTTCAAAGGGGTGAACAGCCATGCTGCCATCGACGCCATCCTGGATGGCCTCGAAGACGGCAAGCCGGCGGCAGAGTATCTGATCGCCTCATAGGGCGCAAAGGATAATGGGTTATGGCGGATCCATTCAGCCTTCTTCCTCATGGAAAAAAGAGGAGTATTCCCATGGAACCGACCGCAAACTTTTTATTGTCCGATCTCAAAAAGGCCCAGCCCATAAGCGGCTGGGAAGATTTCTGGCGCGAGGGCAAGGCCTTCCTCAAGACCGCATCCGCAGCCTATGCGCAGCGTAAAAAGGCCTTCACCACCGTGATCCTGTACAACATTATTGCCATGGCAATTGAAAAGTTCGTCATGACAGCCCTGATGTGCCAGGGCAAATTGCCCTATAACCACACCATGAAAGATCTTGTCGAAGCCATGGATGAGGTCTTTCCCTGTGTCATGTCAGACATCCGGGAGGGACTCTTGAATCTTGATCAATATCAGGAGATCTGTGACCTGGATACCTTCAATATTTCCGGGCCAGCCATGGAGGAAATTCCTGCCATGCTGGATCTGGCAAGCAGGCTGCAGGAGTTGGTGGAGAAACAACTTTTAGCCGGGAAGCGTGAGAAGTGAGCCTGAAACCTTTGGGGCTTGTCTGACGGCAGCGGAAAAGAGGACCCCATGTCCGATGTAAGAGTGAGAATACGAGCCGCGGAACCGGCTGACCTTGACAGCTTGGTCTCCTTGCTGGCAGCGCTTTTTTCAATCGAGGAGGATTTTGTTTTCGATGAGCCGAGGCAGCGGCGTGGCCTAACGCTGATGCTTGAAAACGAGCGCGGCTGTGTGCTGGTTGCCGAGGCGGAAGGCCGGGTGGTGGGCATGTGTTCCGGGCAGTTGCTTATCTCGACAGCGGAGGGCGGTCTGTCCCTGCTGGTTGAAGATGTGGTTGTCCAGGAACAATGGCGCGGGCGCGGCGTGGGCCGCCTGCTGATCGAAGCGATCAGCGGCTGGGCCAAGGCGAATAAGGTCTCGCGTCTGCAACTCCTGGCCGACCGCAACAATATCCCAGCTCGCGGCTTCTATC
>JAJZSH010000193.1 GCA_021822005.1 Deltaproteobacteria bacterium
CCGATCTTACAGGTGGCGGTCAGCATGACAACGAGGATCGCGAGAGCCGGTAAGCAGCCCGAGCATCACAACCAGCAAAAGGACGACATTCCCCCTCTTCATGAGGTCCTCTCCTTTTGTGAAATGTTGGATTTGAAAAAATTACTTTCCCATTGTAGCAGCTGTTGGCGGTCGGAGAAAAGCGGCGTCCTCACGCCTTCTGTGCCGTGGGCCGGTGCGTTCATTTGTTGATCGGTGTGGTGACAGGGCTTGCGCTGTCGAACTACGAGAAATATGCCTCCGTCCCCTCCTTGCCGGACTGCACCAGGGCCTTTTTCTTTTCGTCGGAGAGGTCGAACTCGGTGGTTTTGACCCCGAGGGTGTCGATATAAATGGTCCGTTGCCAGTCGTCGCTGTGCAGGTGGGAGTTTTGCTGGGCATCCATGATGGTGCTGGCCAGCGACCAGGCATAGTCAATGAAATTGTCGATTTTCTCCTGGGGCGGTTCGGCGTGATCCCGAAACACGGAAATCTCCTCTTTCGTATCGAGCCGGAAACCAAGGGTTTCCTTGTTGTAGGTATACCCGGCTATGGCGCGGTCCTGGCTTTGAACGTCGGCGTTGATCCGTGCATAGTATTCGGGGATAAAGGAGTTCTCGGGTTTGACGTATTTGTCCCGGTCAAAGAGTTTGATGGGATAGTTGTCGAGTACTCCGCCGTCCACATAGACATCACCGCGCGGGCTGCGCTTGGCCGCAAAGAATAAGGGGATCGACATGGAGATCCGTACCGCATCGGCAACGCACACCCTGGGGGTATGTTCGGCGGAAAATACCTCGGAGAACCGGGTGGAGAGATTGGTGCCCATGAAGTAGAGCGACTTGAAATTCTTTTTTTCCTTCAGGGTTTCGATGTCCGCAAAGGTGGTTTCGCTGTTGCCGGTCTTTTCGCGGATCAGGGTGCCGATCCAGTTTCTGAAGAAATCGCCTTTGTACCAGCCATACTGCTCGATAAGCCGCTCGGTGTCCCGCACTATTCCCCAGTCTTCATCCTTGAACTGTTTGAAATTCAGGGACCAGAGGATATCCCTGGTCTCGTCCGGGGTGAAACCGAGACCGGCCAGGATCGCATTGATCGCTCCGGCGGAGGTGCCGCCAACCCGTTCGACCCCTTCCATGATCCCCTTTTGGCAAAGCACGTCGATGGCGCCGAGATAAGCGATGCCCTTGACGCCGCCCCCTTCGAAGACCAGATTCCTGAAGT
Source organism: Deltaproteobacteria bacterium (assembly GCA_021822005.1). GTDB lineage: Bacteria > Desulfobacterota > Desulfobulbia > Desulfobulbales > Desulfurivibrionaceae > Thiovibrio. The sequence goes on from JAJZSH010000193.1 coordinate 1,243, forward strand.
TGTAGGTCATATTCCCTCCAAGTGTGTGTGGTTGGCCGTGGATCTCACTACGAAACGCGGTGGATGGTGAGCTGCACACTGCCATGGTTGTTCCTGTACAGGCTCCAGGCATCGTTGGCAAAACAGTAGAGGTATCCTGGCGCGGTAACCCTCAACGGGGTGGATTCGTGGGCAGCCAGTTCGACATATTGGTGCGGAACCGGGCTGCCGTCATTTCCCACCACCTGCTTCAAGCCGGCGTCGTTGGTGATTGCGCCGACCAGGGTGAACCACTTGAGATTCTCAACGCGTTTGGTGAGCGGCAGATCCGCTGACTCATTTTTTGTCAGTTTTTTGAAGGTGTTTTCAAGCGTGCCAAAGAGGGAGGCGGCGCCCCGGACGAGATCGCCGAGGGTCGTTTCTTTGTTTTCCGTGCCTCGCCAGTCGCAGGTGTCTTTCCAGTCCTGCCACTGGCCGGTGGCGGAGAAGGTGAAGGCGTGGTCTTGGGGGAGGTAGACGCTGGAGTAGTTCCAGCGGGTGTCGGCGAAGATGTCAACCGTGTGGGATCCCCCAACCGCGAGTATCTTGGTGGGGTGATAGGCCGGGTGGGTGATCGGCGAAACAAGCTGGCGCGTGATGGCGCCGGCATGAAACCGGGCATGATTTTCCGGAATCATTGCCTCGATGTTCCGTGGTCGGGAACGGAGCCTGGCAAAGGGGCCTTTGTAGGAATTGTGCATGGCGCCGAGCGGATCTGTCTTGATGGTCTCCTGAATGCCGTCACGAAATGCAAGTCCGGCCTTGGCGCTTTCCTCCATCATCCAGAGCAGGGCGCCGTTGGAGAGGTCGCAGCCCGCATAGCCGCCGCCCACGTCGGAATGTGCCCCTGGAAACCAGAGTTCAACGGCATCCGGATGCTGGGCGGCGTTTTGCCAGCGGGTGACGCAGAAGCAGGAGCGGACCTCATCGAGGGCCATGGCGTGGCGGGCCATGGCAACGTTTGTCCCGATTTCGGTGTTGTGGAACTCCCATTTGGATTTGTTGTCGAAGAAATTGAGAAATTCTAGATCGTCCGGCACCCCGAGGGCGCCGACGGTATCCCAGACGCCGAGGAAACGGATCGGCGTGGGCCGGCCCTGGTGGAAGAACAGCCAGTGTGGTTCGGCCCAGTCCGTCGGTTTGGCGTTTTTGTTGCGGTAGCCCTTCTCGTAGGCACGGTGGACACGAAGCCATGATTCGCCGGGCGAAAGACCTTGCAGGTTGAGAAGGCCTTGGCCGAGAAAGCCTCCGAGGCTGCGGGCGGTGAAAGCCCCGCGGCTGAAGCCGAAAAGGCAGATGTGATCCCCTTCTTCATAATTGCTGCCGAGCCAGTGGTAGGCGCTGCAGATGTGCCGGCTGATGCCTGCGCCGACCGTCCCGCCGAGGACAGCGTTGAGCAGGCCGCCTTCTCCGCCGACCCCAGGGTGGTAATACTTCCGTTGCTCGACCGCACTGTGAGAATCATGATCCGCCAGAGCGTTATAAATCTTGAAGACATTGGTCGGGGCAGGGATTCCGTTATCTTCCCGAGCCGGATTGTTCCATGTGCCATCGCAGCAGACAATAAGACGTTTCATGGGCAGCTCCATTGCAGGCGGCCCCAAAGAGGCGGCACGTTTTTGGCGTTGGTGGCCTTGTGGCAGTTGTCGGCATGTCCGAGCGGATATACTCGCGTGTGGGCCGCAGTGTTTCCCGGACCTTTGACAAGGACGTGACCGCGATTGTCATAACGGTTCCCTCCCCTCGTATGGATTGGGAGAAGACTCCTTCTTTGTTAGGTACAGGAATCCGTCTGGCTTGTCAATAGTCCCCAAATTAACGGGACATACTCAATTATTGACAGGTGCCCATCCTGCTGTGGAGCATTCCTCACATGGCAGGAATCGCACGCTCAGGCGGCAACCACCCGGCCGGAAACAGAAGAATGAAAGATAATGTCGTCTTACTCCGCTCCCCTTTTTTTCTGCATGATCTTTTCAAGCTCTCCGCCATCGACAATTTCCTGCCGGATCAGGATGTTGGCCAGGGTGTCTATCTGCTGCCAGTTGGCTTCCATCAGCTCACCGGCCCTTTTCGTGGCCTTGTCGATCCAGAGGCGGACCTGGCGTTCCACCACCTCCCGGAAAAGCTGCTTGTTCACGTTGCGGCTCAGGGTGTCGGCATGGACAAAACCCAGCTCCTCGTCCATGCCCAGGTTGGCGATGGCCGTGTAGGCCTGGTGCGTCGCCTCCTCAAGGTCGCTGGCCGCCCCGGTGTCCATGCCCTTGGCGCCGAATTTTTTCATGCTTGTCATTCTTCCCGCCATGAGCACACAGATGTTGTTGAACACCTCATCCTTGGAGAGGTTGCTGGGGAAATCCTCGAAACTGTACGAGATGAAACCTAAGGTCCGCAACCGCGGGGCAATGGTCACCTGCTCGATCTTGGTGTTCGGCAGCAGCAGGTAGGAGAGCACCGCATGCCCGGCCTCGTGGAAGGCGGTCAGGCGCAGATCTTCCTCCAGATTGCGGATATGCTTCTTCTCAAGCTTTGAACCATACTTGATGATGTTGATCTGCTCGATGAGGATCTCTTCGCTGATGCACGTTAGGCCGTGGCGGATGGCATGGAGGGAGGCCTCCTTGCCGATGCGCTGCAGCTCGTAGCCGTTCATGCCGGAGATATAGCGCACCACCTTGTCCACATCGATCTTGCCGTCGTTGGGCTTTTTCAGGATCTGCTCGACGAAGAAGCGCCGCGCCTCCCGGTCAAGCTCCGGCGCCTCGACAAAGGTGTCGATGCGTTCAGGCTCGATGAGCAGCGGCGGCACCTCCTCCCGGCTCACCGCCGTGACCACGGTGAACACCGACTCCTCCGGATCGTCGGAAAGCGCGTCGATCTCCAAGGCAAGCTGGTCGGAAGGCACGCTGGTCAGCACCCCTTCCATCAGCCCCTTGACGTCGATGCCGTCCAGGAAAACGATGCTGGGCGCGTATTCACGCGCCTTGAGATAGACCAGTCGGATGTACTCGGAGTCAAACAGCTCGGTGCGGGAGACATAGATATAGGGCCGGCCGGCCTCCCTGGCAAAGGCCTTGCCCAGCAGGGTTTTGCCGACCCCGGGTGGGCCATGGAGCAACATGCCCCTGGGCATGCTGATGGCGAATTTCTTCACCAGCTCGGGATTTTTCAGGGTGTTGATGATCTGTTTCAGGGTGGTTTTGGTCTGACGGTTGCCGGCGATGTTCTCAAAACCAATCTCGGAAAATTCGATGGCCGGCCGTTCGCTGCGCAACAGTCCCTTGCCCATGGGCAAGGCGCGGGTTTCCGCCCTGGCCAGGCTGAAGATGAGGCTTTCCCCCCGCCGGTACTCCTTCCAGGTCAGCTCCACGGTCTGGTTGTTCTTGTAGAGCAGGGGCAGGATCTGGTCGCCGGCCTCCGAGAGCCTGTGGAGCGAGGCGGCGGCCTTCTTGGTCGATTTGAAGATGATTCGGACCGGAGGGGTGGGCAATTGCCGCAGGCTGCGGGTGATCTTGAAGAGCACCTCGTCGGTCAGTTTCTGCTTCACCTTTTTTGCGGTAATCGCCGGGCCCAGGGAGAGCACCAGCAGGGCAACCAACCCCTTGAGCTCTGGGAACTCAAGGGCGATCCCCTTTTTGCGGAAATGTTCGGCCAGCTGCAACAGGGAATCCGTGCCGATGCGGACCATGGCGTTTATGCCCAGCCTGTTGAAGAGAACGATATAGTTCTGGGCCAGGGTGGCCAGGAGCTTCGGGGCGATAGCCTCCTGGATGATCTCGCCTGCCACCTTCTTTTCCTTGGCAATGGCATCCATGATCAGGCCCTGGGCCCGGGTCTTGCTGCGCCGGAAAGTGGCCAGGAATTCCTTGCCCTGGTAAAGGGCGCTGCCCAGGGTGGAGGTGAAGATGAAGATCACCTCCCGGCAGTTGATGCCGCTGTCCGGCTCCTCTTTGGTGATCAGGTCGAGCAGCGCCATCTGCAGCTGGTTGCTCGCCATTTCAATGGCCTCAAAGAGAATGATGGCGCGGGGGGTGGCGCGGAGAAAGCGGATCAACTCGCCTTCCTGGATTTCCTGGCCGATCATCTGGGGGGCAAGGAGCTGATCACCGCTTTCCGGATCGCTGTAGCGCTCCAGGTCAAAGTGCTTGAAGCCCTTATACTCCTTGAGCATGGAGCAGAGAACCCGGGCCAGATAGATCTTGCCCACGGCCGGCGGGCCCAGGAAGGTGAAGATCGCCTTGGGCGGCGCCTCCTTGGGCGGGCGGAAGGCCATGTGGATGAAGGCGTCCACCACCTCGTCGATGGCATCGTCCTGGTCGAGAACAGTTTTTTTCAGTTCCCGGCGGATGGTTTCAAACTGCTTGAGTTGATTTTTTTTGGGTCCGGAACGTGGCAAGAGTATTCTCCCTCAAGGGTTTGCAGGCAGTTTCCTCCTTGCGGCCCGCATAAGAGGCAAGGCCAAGCACGAGCCGGACGGACAGGCCGGGAAGGAAGAAAAACGGATGCTCTCCTTACTCTAGGGAAAAAGAGGGGCGGGCGTCAACAGGTTAAACAGGGTTTCTTGTCCGGGAGAAAAGAGGGGGAGAGCGGCTAGCCGGTGATGCCCGTGTTACGCAGTTCGTTTGGGGCACCTGATTTCTGCGGATTTTTGGTGCAACTGCCGGACGGTTATTCGCCGAAGCGGTGGCGGAGATGGAAGATTTGCCGTGGCAGGAAGAGGCATAGCCCCTTTCTGTTTGACGTTTTTTTGTTTGACAAAAAAAATATTTCCTGAACAAAATCTATTAGAGAATTTCTATTTT
>JAJZSH010000194.1 GCA_021822005.1 Deltaproteobacteria bacterium
TCCGATCTCGAGTGCCAGAGCTTCAACCTGAACGTCGAAAGCCCGGACTACGACAAGCTGGTGGACATGGTCTTCACGGCCGATCAGACCATCTGCTGGTGGTAAGTCGCCCCGGCAACCGCCGGATATCACCTAATCAAGCGCGAAGCCGTCACGGATTCAGAGGGTAATGACAACCGCCGGTTCGGTTATGCCCGGATGTGCTCCTCGGCCAGCATGGTGTCGAGGAAGCGGAGCAGGAATTCCCGCTGGGCCGGAGTGGCGTAGCTGATGCACGAACAGTGTAGATTGGACTCGCTGCGGACCAAAAATTCGACGATCAGCTTGGTCTCGGTCAATTCGACCCCGAAGTAGAAGGGACCGCAGGCTTCGTGGCCTTGCTGCGCCTCGCTCCAGAGATCGGGCGGCAGCTCCAGCCAGAACATGCCCTCCACCGGCCCCCGCCGCAGGGTCCGTTTGAAATAGTTGTCCAGATTGTCCCGCTCCTCACGGCTCAACTCGTCGATCAGAAATTGTCGCATCATGCACCTCCTTAGACCCGGTGGCCTTCCTGGCAAACCGCCCCAACCTACCCAAAATCCGCGCGGAAGACGAGGTTTTTTCTCACGCGTCCGCCATGAAAAAATTGACATACCCCGGTACCATCGGTATCTTTCGCTTATCCCACCAACCGAGGCGGAGGCGAGACATGGCCGGCGACTGTATTTTCTGCAAGATCAGCAAGGGTGAAATTCCCGCCAAGAAACTCTATGAAGACGACGAGCTGGTCGCCTTCTGGGATACCGCCCCCCAGGCGCCCATCCACTTCCTGGTCATCCCGAAAAAGCATCTGAGCGGCCCGGCCGGGACCACGGCTGCCGACGATCAGCTGATCGGCAAAGTGCTCCGTAAAGGCGCGGAACTGGCCGCGGCCAATGGCGCCGCCGACTGCCGGTTGGTGATGAACAACGGCCCCGAGGCCGGACAGACCGTCTTCCATCTGCACATGCACGTCCTGGGCGGCCGCCCCATGACCTGGCCGCCAGGCTGATGGCCGGCACGCGCCCCCTTATGATCCCACCGATCATCGCACTCGTCGGCCGGCCGGATGGCGGCAAGACCACCCTGCTGGAACGGCTCATCCCGGAACTCTCCGGTCGCGGCTATCGGGTCGGCACCATCAAACACCACGTCCACGACTTCGCCTTCGACACCCCGGGCAAGGACACCTGGCGCCACAAACAGGCCGGAGCCCGCACCGTGCTCCTCGCCTCGCCCACCGGCCTCGGCCTGGTAAGCGACACCGACCATGACTTGACGCCGGTGGAGCTGGCAACCCGTTATTTCAGCGGGATCGACCTGATCATTGCCGAAGGCTACAAGCAGACCGACCTGCCCAAGATCGAGGTCTTCCGGGCAGCGGTGCATGAGGCGCCGCTTGCCCACGATGCGACCTGGATCGCCTATGTGAGCGATACGCCGCCCGCCACCGGCCTCCCGTGCTTCTCTCCGGCCGACGTGGCCGGCCTGGCCGATTTCCTGGCCAGTCGTTTCCTCGGCGACGACCAAGCCCCTCAACAGACGCAACTCGTTGCCGACGGGGTTCCCATCCCGCTCAACCGCTTCACCGAATCCTTCATCCGCCGCACCGTCAACGGCATGGTCTCGTCGTTGCGCGGCTGCGAAAAAGTCCGGCGCCTCACCCTCACCATCGACCCCACCCCCCCGGCCGAGGACTAGCCATGGCGGATGCCCCCAAGCTCACCGGCACCGCCGGCGTGATCCTTGCCGGCGGCGCCAGTTCCCGTTTCGGCAGTAACAAGGCCCTGGCCAGTTATCAGGGGCAACCGCTCATCGCCAGCGGTGCCGCGGTACTGGCCGGTCTCTTTCATGAGCAGCTGCTGGTGACCAACACCCCGGAGATCTACCGCTTCCTCGGCTGGCCGATGGTGGGCGATTATTACCGCGACGCCGGGCCGCTCGCCGGCATCCACGCCGCACTCACCACCATTACCGCGGAACGGGCCATGGTGGTGGCCTGCGACATGCCGATGCTTAATGCGCCGCTCATCCGCTTTCTCTGCGACCAGGGTACCGAGTGGGATGTGGTGCTGCCCCGCCTGGCCAACGGCCACGAACCGCTGCACGCCGTGTACCATAAACGCTGCCTGCCGGTGATTGAACGCCACCTGCGCATGGGTCAACGCAAACTCTGGCAGCTCCTTGCCGACCTCAAGGTACGCGAGATCGACGAGCAGGAACTCCTGGCCGTGGTGCCGGATCTCTCTCCCTTCCACAATGTCAACCGGCCGGAGGATCTTGCCACGAAAACATTCCCCCAAAAACCGCTGACCTTGGCGGCGGCCCAGCGCCTGCTCCGCCAGCACATTGCGCCGACCGCCACCGAAACCATCCCCTTGGGCGAGGCGTTGGGCCGGATTCCCGTGGTCCCCGTCCGCGCCCCCTTTGCAGTGCCGTCGTTCTGCCAATCGACCCGCGACGGCTTCGCCGTCCGCCGCCGTGATCTCCGCCACGCCTCGGCCGGTAGCCCGGTGACTCTTGTCATCCGCGGCGAAATCGCCGCTGGTGACACCGCTGCCCGCCAGATCGACCGCGGCGAAACCCTGCGGATCATGACCGGCGCCCGGCTGCCAACCGGGGCCGATGCGGTGGTCCCTTTCGAGGAAGCCCACGAGGCAGGCGGCACCATCCGCCTGACCGCACCGCTGCGCCGGAATAGCCATCTCCGGCCCCCCGGCACCGATTGCCGGGCCAACCAAATCCTCCTCCCCGCCGGTCGGCCGATTATGCCGTATGACTTGGCGCGAATGGCACCGGCCGGCGTGGCACGGCTCATGGTCCACGCCATGCCGCGGGCGGGCTATCTCTGCACCGGCAGCGAACTGACCGATGACGCCGCCAACCTCCAGCCCGGCCAGATCATCAGCGGCAACCGCCCCCTGCTCCAGGCGCTGCTCCGGCAGAGCGGCGCCGAGCCGGTGGATCTCGGCACCGTGCCGGACACGGTGGCCGCCCTCACCAGCACCCTGACCGCAGCCCAGTCGCAGCGCCTCAGCCTGTGCATCACCACCGGCGGCATGGGACCCGGCAAGTACGACCTGGTCACCCACGCTCTGGAACAGCTCGGCGCCCACATCCTCTACCACAGCCTCAAGGTCCGCCCCGGCAAGGCCACTCTGGCGGCCACCATCAACGGCCTGCTCTTCATCGCCTTGCCTGGCCCGCCGCCGGCGGTCCATCTGCTCTTCCATGAACTGATCACGCCCCTCATCCGGCAGGCGCAAGGCAGCCGTCAACGTCTGCCCAAACCCATCAAAGCCACCCTCACCACCTCGGTTCAGGTTCGCCAAAGCGGTGTGCTCCACCTCAAGGAGGCCGTTCTCTTTCCGGCCAACGGCTCGCTCCTGGCCCGCCTGCCCCGCCAAGGCGAATCTCCCAACGCCATCCTCCTCGTGCCGCCTACCCACAGGACCATGCGGACCGGCGAACCCGCCACCCTCCATCTCCTGCCCACCTGACTCCCCAATCCCTCGCGCTCCCCTTGACAATCCCAACGGAATTGTGGTGTGTTACAAGAAGCACCACGACCAACTTGGATCGCAGCGAGGGGGGACTCCATGAGAAAACGCCTATCCATCCTGATGACCGCCTTCCTTTTTTTCCTTGCCGGACTCCCGCCCGCCCACGGCACCCCTCCTTCCCAACCGACCCCGCCCACCCTCAAACAGGGCATCGACCTTTACCAGGACGAGCAGTACACCGAATCGATTCCCCTGCTGCAAAAGGCGCGGCAGGAGCAACCGACCTCGCCGTCCGCCGCCTTTTTCCTCGGCATGGCCTACAAGCAGACCGGCAAATACGAGGAGGCCATTACGAATCTCCGAGAGGCCGTCACCTTAAGCCCCAAAATCAAGGAAGCGTTGGTGGAACTGGTCGAGCTCTTCTACCGCCGCCCCTCGCCGGAAAATACCAGGGAGGCCAGGCAATGGATTGCCGTGGCCGAACGGGAGCGAATCTTCCCCGCCAAGGTTGCCTTTTTAAAAGGGCTCATCCTCCAGCAACAAGACAAAAACGAGGAGGCCATCGCTGCCTTCGAGCAGGCCAAGGCCATGGAACCACAACTGGCCCAGACCGCCGACCTCCAGGTGGCGCTGGCCCTGCTCAAGGAACAAAAGCTGGAGCAGGCCAAGGTCCGGCTCGAAACCGCAATCCAGCAGGCGCCTCAAACCGACCTCGCCACCTTTGCCCGCCAGTACCTCGACGTGGTGGAAAAACGTATCGAGATCGAAAAACCCCTGCGCATCACGCTGGGCCTCTTCGAACAGTACGACACCAACGTCCTGAGTGACTCCACCGTCACCAACAACGAGAGCGTCGTGACCGCCACCTCGCTGCGAGTAAACTACCTGCCCAAGCTCGACGGCAAATGGCTTCTCAACGCCCACTATGCCTTCTACGCCAATTTCCATGATGAGTTCGTTCATACGCAAGACATGATCAGCAACAGCCTCTACCTCGCCCCTGGCTACAGCTTCGGCGACTCCTCCCTCAACCTCAAACTCGACTATAGCAACGCTCTGGTCCGTGACCCCAGCCACAAGCAGTATCTGGACACCTTCACCGTTGGCCCCTTCTACCGCCACCTCATCGGCAAGACGAATCTGGTGGAATTATTCGCCGGCTACGGCATCAATGAATACACCCACAACAGCCCCACCAACATCCCGCAAGACCCGAGGGAAGACCGCGACAGCGAAGGGCTGCGCGGGTCGGCAAGCTGGATATGGCTCTTTCGACAAGGAGCCTTCTGCAACCTCAAGTACGAGTATGATCGAGCCAAGGCCGACGGCGCCAACTGGGACAAGGAAGGGCACAACCTCTCTCTGAACCTCGCCTACCCGATTGCCGACGGGGTCTCCTTTCAACTCAGCGGCCAAATGTATCTGGAGGATTACAACAATGTCCACTCCACCTTCCTGGTCAAACGGGATGACGAAAAATACCAGGGCTCCGTCGGCCTCACCTGGGAGTTCCTGAAAAACGCCAGCCTCATTGCCCAATATTCAGCCACCCGGCAGAGCTCGAACATCGTCATTTACGACTACCGGCGCGAGCTCTACACCGCAGGGCTGGAATACCGCTTCTAATCCTATGCCCCCGACTAAAACGCAACAGCAAGTCCTGATCGTCGGCCCCAACCGGCTAGGCAACGAACTGCTGGCCTTCTTTCTCGCCGAACACGAGGGACTTCCCTGCCAGATTTTCGGCGGCGTCGAAGAACTCGCCCCGACGCCGCCTGCTATCCCAACCCTGCTCCTTCTCGACTGGGCAGCCCAAGAAATCAAAAAACTCTTTCTGGCAAAAAAAAAGCAGGGAATGCTTCCCTGCGCCGTCCACCTCACCGCCCTCTTCAACGTGGGCTGCGGCAACGGCACTGCCGAGCTTGCCCTCTCCCGCGGGGCCAAGGGCGTCTTCTTTCAAAATGACTCGCTGGCCCTGTTCCGCAAGGGAGTCCGCGCCCTGTTTAGCGGCGAAGTCTGGGTGCCGCGGGAGGTGTTGACCCACTGCTACCTGCATCATGCCGCTCCCATCATCCCCCCCTCCTCACCGGCTTCGATCCTCACCCGGCGCGAAGTCGAGATTCTTACTCTGCTGGCCGGCGGGGATGGCAACCAGCAGATCGCCGATCGACTCTGCATCAGCATCAGCACGGTCAAGACCCACACCTACAACATCTACAAGAAAATCAACGTCCCCAACCGCCTCCAGGCCGCCTTCTGGGCAGCCAACAATCTGTAATACCCGCACAAAATCTCCGCGCCTCATACTTGAGTCGTAGTTTTCTCATCCCGTTTCCTCGCAAAAAATAGCACTTAAAATCATCCCCGCTGCCGATACCCTTCTGCCTGGCAACCGCCTATGGTGGAATCAAGAAGGAAGCAGGCCGCTGGATGCGCATGCCCGCTCAAGGGCCAGCCAACTCCACACGCGAGGAAACACACCGTGAAAGGAACCAACCGGAGACGCCTGGAACGCTTCGATATCGCCATT
>JAJZSH010000195.1 GCA_021822005.1 Deltaproteobacteria bacterium
AGTAATTGCACTTGATATTGCAGTTCGGGGCCACCGGCAGATGGACGCGGCCGGCCTGCCCTTTCACGGCCGGGTTAAAACAGGGATGCTTGCTCAGGTCTTTGTGCATCTCATGCATGATTCTCTCCCTTATTATATAAATTGACAGGCTTAAGACGCGCAGGGCGAACAGGCAGCGTAACCCGACCATCCGCTGCTTCCACGGCCAGCCCTTTGCCTTCACATATAGCTGTAGCCGATCTCGGAGCTGTCCTGCTTTACCATGATCATCGCATTGGCGATCAGGTCGAAAAGCTGCTGCGCTCCGTGGTAGCCGATGTGCAGGAGCCGCTGCCCCCCTACCCGGTCATGGATGGGAAACCCCGCCCGGATGAGCGGGATGCCCAAACCCCGCGCCAGGGCATAGCCCTTGCTGTGGCCGAGGAAGAAATCCGGCTTCAGCTCCCCGGCCAGCTCGCCTATCTCGTGAAAATCCATGCCCTCGTGCACCCTGGGCATTTCCACAGCAAAGCCCTCCACCGCTTTCTCGATGGCCCGGACAAAGCCGCCGCTGGTGCCGCCCGAGGCGCAGAGCACCGGCTGCACCCCGATCTCGGCCAGAAAAGAGGTCAGGCCGATGACCAGATCCTCTTCGCCGTACACCACGGCCCGTTTGCCAAAAACGTATTTGTGCCCGTCCACAAGGCTGTCCACCAATCGGCCCCGGGCCATGGTGTACTTCTCCGGCGTGGGGTTGCCGGAAAGGTCGGCCAGAACCTCAAAAAACCGGTCCGTCTCCCTGATGCCCACCGGCATCCCCAGCCTTTGCAGGGGCACGCCGTAGGTCTTTTCAAGATGCCTGCCCCCGGAGAGCTGATCCGGCAGGGTATAGCCGAACTCCACGGTTGCCTTGGCCCCGCTCATCGCGCGGATATCGCGGATCTTCGTCCCCCCTTTGGGAATCAGGGGATAGTCCCGCAGAGCCGGGCCATCGAGGGTTTCGGAAAAATCAGGGAGCACGGTGGCAATCAGGCCGCAATCAGCGACGATCTCTTTCAGGCTCCGAAGATCAGCGGCCGAGAGAAAGCCGGGCAGGATGTTCGCCGTGCCGTTCGGTTCGGCCGCCACGGTCAGCTGCTCGACCAGGGCCCGCACCGCCGCATGAAAACCTTCCATGTGGGTGCCCGAATAGCTCGGGGTTGAAACCCGCACCAGAAGCGGGCCGCCATCCTGCATAAACTCCTGGCGATACTGGAAGAGCAGCATCTTCACATCGTCGCCGATGGTTTCGGTGAGACAGGTGGTGGCGATGCCGATGAGCGCGGGGTGGTATTTCTCGGTCACGTTTTTCAGCCCGAGTTTCAGATTGGCCCCGCCGCCGTAGACCGCGTTCTTTTCCCCCAGCGAGGAGGAGGCGATGTCGATGGGCTCATTAAAATGACTGATGATGTAGCGCCGCATGTAGGTGGCGCAGCCCTGGGAGCCGTGGAGAAAGGGCACTGCCCCCTCAACGCCCCGGAAGGCGAGGCTGGCGCCCAACGGCTTGCACAGTTTGCAGGCATTGGTGGTGGAGATGTAATCCGGCAGCTTCTTGCCCATATCGCACACTCTTTTTTGTTGGCCACGAAAGACTCTCTAGTTTCGTGTTGTTTTGTGGGTTTCGTGGCTATTTTTTTTCTCTGGGGACGAACTTCCAGACCGGGCTCATCACCGAGCCGTACACCTCCCGGGCAAAGTTAAGCATGCCGGCAAACCCGGCGAGCATCTCCTTGCGCTCGTGGTTGTGGTCGCAAAAGGCCACGCCCAGCTTATAGGCAATGGGCCGTTCCTTGACCCCGCCCACAAAGATGTCCACCTCCTTTTCCCGGAGAAACGAGGAAAGCTCCAGGGGGTTGGAATCATCCACGATAATGGTGCCGGGATCGGTGATCTCGGCGAGCTCCTGATAATCCTCCGGGGTTCCGGTCTGGGAGCCGACCATGACCACCTGCATGCCGATGGTGCGGAAGGCCTTGACCAGGGAAAACGCCTTGAAGGCGCCGCCCACATAGATGGCGGCCCGCTTTCCGGCCAGGGCCTGGCGATACTTCATGAGCTCGGGCATCAGCAGCGAGAGCTCCTCCTTGACCAGCTCCCTGGTGCACCGCATCATCTCCTCATCCTTAAAAAACTCGGCCACCGCATAGAGCGACTCGGCCATGTCCTCCACTCCGAAATAGGAAACCCGCAACGAGGGAATGGAGTAATCCTCTTCCATCATCCTGGCCAGATCCATGGTGGAGCCGGAACACTGCACCACATTGAGCGCGGCCCCATGCGCCCGCTGGATATCCCCCACCCGGCCGTCCCCGGTGATATTGGCCACCACCTCCACCCCCATCCGGGCAAAGTAGTCGCGGATCAGCCAGATCTCTCCGGCCAGGTTGAAGTCGCCCAGGATGTTGAGGCTGTATTTGGAGATCCCGCTGGTGTCGCCCATGCCCACCAACTGCCGCATGGCATTGCAGGCGGCCTTGTAGCCGGCCCGCTTGTTGCCCTTGAACCCCTCCGACTGCACGGGCAGGACCGGAATGGACTTTTCCTCGGCAACCCTGCGGCACACCGCCTCCATGTCGTCGCCGATGATCCCCACGATACAGGTGGAATAGACAAAGGCCGCCTTGGGCGCATGCCGGTCGATGAGCTCAACCAGCGCGTTGTAGAGCTTTTTCTCGCCGCCGAAGATGACGTCGGCCTCCTGCATGTCCGTGGAAAAGCTCAGCCGGTGCAATTCCGGCCCGGACGAAAGCGCCCCCCGGATATCCCAGGTATAGACCGCGCAGCCGATGGGCCCATGCACCAGGTGCAAGGCATCGGCAATAGGGTAGAGCACCACCCGGGAGCCGCAGAACACGCAGGCCCGCTGGCTTACCGCCCCGGCCAGGCTGTCCTTGTTGCAATCCATGACAAAGGGAGCCTCCCCCGTGCGATGTATCTGGTCCTGTCGATCCTGCAACACTGCTTGCATGGCGTCCGTGCTCCTGTGTAATGATTTACAAAGGGGTAAGAGCAAGGGGTGTGCCAAGCGGGAAAAATAATATTTTATTGCATTATTACTTATAGTTAAGCTGACAAAGCTTCATGGACTGAATCGGAAGGGAGCAGAGGGTGAGGAGGGTTGTGTAAGCTTTGCGACAAAAAAGAAAGGGCCGGACATTTTTGTCGGCCCCTGCGGGTTTGAGGAATAACAAAGATGATACTTCAGAACCCGAACGCGCCGGCGGGCGCACAGAATTCTCCGCAGAGAATGTCCAAAAATCCAGTCTGACTCCAGAGCTCTCCAGTTGACGAGACACTATTGCTCCGGTGGTTGAATGTATAAAGCGAATGATAGTCATCGCGGCTGAAGCCGCTCCTGCCAATGTGAAGGTTATCGTTGGGCGATTCCGCAAAAAACTGCAACACTATGGCCGCAGGAGCGGCTTCAGCCGCGATAATCTTTTCGACATTTATCCACCGGAACAATAGTTGTTCCCTCCCAGAATTGACAATCAGCCGGGGAATATGGGATGCTCATTGAAACGGTTTGGTGGACAGCATGAAACTGTAAATATCGAAATATCAGGGACATCCCTTTTGCCTCGATGGAGCAGGGACCATGCAAACGAAACCAGCAAAAATTTCACAGTGGGCAGATAACTTGAAGTATCGCAAAACCCTGATTACCGCGGGTGCCATAGGCGTCCTCGTTGTTTTGTTCCTGATTTTGTTCGATTGGAACTGGTTTCGCGCGCCTGTCGAACGCTACGTATTCAAAAAAACCGGGCGTCATCTGAAGATCGAGGGCGATATCAAGGTCGCGCTGGGTTTTCCTCCCACCATCCGCATCGGCAAGATGCGCTATGAAAACCCGGAGTGGTCGAAAGAGAAGCAGATGGCGTCCGTGGAGGATCTCGAGTTTGTGCCGAACCTGCGCTCGTTGTTTGGCCGGGTCATTATTGTCGAGCGGCTACGCATGGTGGGTGCCGATGTGCTGTTGGAGCGCAGCAAGGACGGCAAGCGCAACTGGGTGTTCGGTAAGTCCGATGATCCGGAGGCGCCGGCGCCGGAAATTCGTAGCGTGACCATCGACAATGGCGTGGTCCGCTGGCGCGACGGGTTGGAGGATCTGGAAGCGCGTGCCGAAGTCAGAACCGAAGCGCAGGATGCGCAGGGCAGGCCGCAGCGCTTGCCCACCGTGATCGTTTTTTCCGGCAAGTATAAGGACATGCCTTTTTCCGGATCCGCACGGGCGGGCAGTGTTCTGGGGTTACGCGATTCAGGCGTGGCGTTTCCGCTGCAAGCCCGCGGCAAAATCGGCGAGACTTCATTCGAAATCAACGGCAGTTTTGTCGACATCAGGCAGTTGGCCGGGGTCGACGCGCGCGTCAAAATCGCCGGTCCCGACTGGTCTCGCCTGTATCCGACAGTTCCGGTCCCGCTGCCTCGTTCGCCGCCTTATTCCATTGAAGGCCGCTTTAAGAATCAGGGCGCGCAATATGCATATGAGAACTTCAAGGGAATCATCGGGGGCAGCGATATCGGCGGCACCGCGGTGTTCACCCCGGAGCAGACGCGTCCCCACCTTGCCGCCTCGCTTCACAGCAAAATCCTCGATCTGAGGGATCTGGGCCCGATGATCGGGATTCACTCAAGCGGCGCCGCCGATGCGGGACGCGGCACGGTATCGCGCGGGCGCGGGAAGGCCGAGGCGCCTACCGCACGTGCCCGAGTGCTGCCAAAAAAACCTTTCCGCCTCGAACGTCTGAACGCCATCGACGCAGACATCACCTTGAAAGCCGGTCAGATACGCCGCCCGGAAGCGCTGGCCCTGGAAGATCTCACTGCAACGCTGAAATTAGCCGAGGGCACGCTCACACTGGCGCCGCTCAACTTCGGATTCGCGGGCGGGAATATCGTCTCGAATATTACGCTCAACGCAAAACAAGATCCCATCGTTACGCATGCCGCAATTTCCATGCGCTCTGTCCGGCTCAACAAACTGTTCCCGACAGTAAAGTTGATGAAGGAGAGCGAGGGAGCGATGGGCGCCTTGATCAAGCTTTCCGGACGCGGCAATAGCATTGCCGCCATGCTGGCAACCGCCACCGGAGAAGGAAGTTTCGCGACTTCCGGCGGTGCGCTTTCCAATCTGCTGATGGAGTTTTTCGGCCTGGACGGCGGCGAGATCATCAAATTCCTCGTGGTCGGCGACCGCGAGACCGCCATCCGCTGCGGGGCCGCGTCATTCGACGTAAAAGACGGTTTGGCCACCAGCCGGTCAATCGTACTCGACACTGCCGACACGCAAATCGAAGGCTCAGGCACCGTCAACCTACGCGACGAGCAATTGGATATCATTTTGAAGCCGCATCCCAAGGACGTGAGTATTCTGGTGGTGCGCAGTCCCATCCATATTGTCGGCAGCTTTGCCAAGCCGGACGTCAGCGTCGACAAAGGCGGCCTGATCAAGCGTCTCGGCAGCGCGGTCTTGCTCGGGTTGATCAATCCGCTGGCGGCGCTAATACCCTTGATCGAAACCGGAACAGGAACCGACGCCAACTGCAACCAGTTACTGGCTACGGTGGAGTCGGCGCAGCGCGAGACAGTGAAGCCGCCGTCCAAGCCGGTTTCAAAGAAACCAAGGAAATAATAATCGGAGCGCCCGCAGGGTTAGCAGTGCGTGGAGTCAGGACAGACTTTCTGACTACGGGGTGTTCCAGATTTTCGCTGTACAGTGCTCTTGACGGGTGCTACAGTGAGGGCTGTTAATAGCCCTTCAAGGAGGACCATGTCATGAATACCAGGAGTCTGTCGGAGTTGACATTGGCATAACGGCCGGAAGATCTCCCCGAGTTGTTTCAGTTTGTGAAAATTGTTGCTGTATCCGTTTGTGTCCCTTGTCCGCAGTTTTCTGCGGACATTTCCCCTGGAACCCGGGGTAAAAACTGCTCTTTCTCAACCTATCTGGTCAAGACGTGCAGCCTTTTCAGATTAAAGGCCATGCACACGAGGGACCACTCCCCTTGCGCCGCCTCATACCCGCGCAACAG
>JAJZSH010000196.1 GCA_021822005.1 Deltaproteobacteria bacterium
TAGGAAGAAACCGCCTCGGCCCGGCTCTTTGCCAGGGCAATCTTCCCCTTTTCCGCTCCGGTATTGGAATTGCAGCCCACCAGGGTTATCCGGGCCTCGGGGTTGGCAAGCAACCGTTTGCCGATCACGTTCAAGATGTGGTGGTGCTTCTCCATCGTGCCCGTGAGCTTTTCTTCGGAAAAGGCCTCGGCCTCCTCCGGGCTGGCCAGGGCGACATACCTGTCGGGGATGCGGCTTTTTCCCGTGTCAAAATAGACGTGGTTCAGCATGGGAGAGCTGTCCACCACGGTGACCTCCTCGATGTTCACGGAGGAAGGCGCGTTAGCGAGCGTCCCGGTCGGCGGGTTGAGAAAACGGTAGGTGACCAGGTAGCGGTGGAAGATGGTGGTGGAGAATTTCTTGAGAATGGGCAGAAAATCGCTGGCCGAGGTGGCCTTGCGGATCATCCCGTTATGGCCCTGGGCAAAGGAGCTCAGGAAGGGATCCAGGCCGGGCTTGTCCATATAGTCCACGGCATAGACGGCGAAATTGGTCAACCCCTTGGCCGACAACCCCACCTCCTCGGCCTTTGCCTTGCTGTTGATGTCTTCCCCGTCTGAAAAAACGATCATGAACTTCTGGCTTTCCGCAGGCATCCGGTGAATGATTTCAAGGCCCTTCTGCATGCTGTCATAGAGGTAGGTGCCGTCGGTCGTGGCAGGGAAAAAACTGCTCCGGAGAAATTGGCTCAAGGCCGAGACCTCGTTTGCCTGAAACGTCCTGGTGGAGACCCTGGGCTGTTTCGCGCCCGGATCGACAAAGGTGACCACATGGACATTGTCAATGGGCCGGACAAGGGCGAGGAAGCTGTTCAAGGCGGCGAGCAGGGGTTCAACCGCCTTCCGCTGCTCCATGGAATAGGAATTATCCACCACCAGCACGATATTGAGGCCGATGTTCCGTTGCTCCTGGACATCTTCCACCGAAAGGATCTTCGCTGTTTTTGGCCCTTGCTTGATGGAAAAATCCTCTTTCTTCAAGCCCAGGATAGCCTCTCCGGCCTTATCCTGGACCGAGACCAGCAGCTTGCCCTCTTCAAGGGCTTGAAAACTCAG
Organism: Deltaproteobacteria bacterium; assembly: GCA_021822005.1. Taxonomy (GTDB): domain Bacteria; phylum Desulfobacterota; class Desulfobulbia; order Desulfobulbales; family Desulfurivibrionaceae; genus Thiovibrio. The sequence goes on from JAJZSH010000196.1 coordinate 1,095, forward strand.
TTTCGCTTTCGGGCGGAGGGCCTGCACCTCAAGATTGTCAAGGGCCAGACTCACGCCCACCCATGAAAAAACGGCGAGCAACAAACAAAGAAGACTAACGATTTTTTTCATGGTGTTTCTCCTGTGGCGGATGCGGCAGCGCATCACGAAGGCAGGGGATCCCTGCTGGAATCCTTGTAAACGAAAAGAGGGCAGGCGGAGACAAGCTAAGGATGTAACTCAGGCGGCGTGTCGGAAAGCCCCCTGCCGATGGCATACTTGATGAGGTCGGCAACGCGTTTGATGTTGAGCTTCTTCATCATGTTGGCCCGATGGTGTTCAACGGTTCGCTTGCTGATATCGAGCTTGTCGGCGATATCCCTGCTGGTAACCCCCTCGGCCACCAGTTGCAGGATATGCTTTTCCCGCGGGGTCAGAACTTCTCCGGCCGCCTCACGCCAGCGATTGCAGGAGGCGATGATGTCTTCCGGGAATTCACTGGAGAGATTGGGCGAGATATAAAACTCGCCCTGCCGAACCCTGGCTATGGCCGGCAGCAGCTCGGTGTCGGAATCTTCCTTGAGCAGATATCCGTCCGCCCCGGAACCGAAGGAGGAGCAGAGGTACTGTTCGCCCTTGTGCATGGTCAGCATGAGGACCTTGATCCGGGGACAGATTTTGCGCACCTCCCGGATTGCCTCAATCCCGCGCAGGTTCGGCATGGAGATATCGAGGATAACCAGATCAGCCGAGGTGATTTTCAGCAGCTCAATGAGTTCCAGGCCATCGGCCGCTTCGCCGACCACCTTGAGGGCGGGGTTCTCTTCGATCATTTTTTTGACCCCATGCCGGATCAGGGCATGATCATCAGCCAGCACTATACGACATATACCCATGGCACTCCAATTCCACACTCCAATTCCACACCAGACAAGCCAGGAAAAATCACATTATATGCTCTAAATATATACAGTAGTCGGAAGTTTCCCGCAGTAAAATTTGATACCCTCGCAAAAAGGCAGAGGATATATCCTGCCGTCATTCCGGCGCAGGCCGGAGGTAAGCGGGCGGAGCGAGACTCCGATCCAGTATTTTCAGACAGTTGCAGACGCGCTGGACCCCGGCCTCCGCCGGGGTGACGACTTTTTGCGAGGCTGCCGAATTTACTTTTTGCATCCAAATTTTTCCGGCGTGGGAGCGAAGGCATTGTAAGCCAGGCTGATTCCCAGGGCGAACAGGGTGGCGCCCACCCCGATTACGGCCCCGAGGGTGGTTGGCGCAATCAGGGCCAGCCTGATAAGGACCGTGGCCACCGCATACCCGGAATTACGGAAGGATACCTGATATTGCGCGCTGTAGCGAAGCGAAATGAGCACCACGAGCACATCACTGAAAACAAGCAGGGTATAAAAGGAGGTAAAAGCGTTTTCCGGCAACCCCAAGGCGAAATAGCCCCAGAGGTCAACCACGCAGATGCCCGCGAAAGAAAACAGCAACAGCAGGGCTATCATTTTTTTGGCCAGGATGAAGTGGCTGCGGATTTTCTCATCCGCGGTGATGGGATGGGACTGCTGCGTTTTGTAAAAAAAGCCAAGGACAACAAAGATAAGCAGGGCTCCGACCGCAGAAGCGACAATACTTCCCAGGGATGGCGCAATTTCAGCCCAGACCAGCGGTTCGCTGAAATGGGAAAACTCCTTGAAGGTATCCCGCAGGAGAATAAGGGAAAGGATCTCGAACTGTTTGCCCACCGACTTGGTCACCGAATGAGACAGGCTGAGAATAAGGCTCACCACCTCAAGGGCCAGCAGCAGGTTAAAGGCCTGCTCAATGGCGGCAAGATGGGTGTGGGAAAAATGGGAGGCAAACGGCTCGGGCACAAGATGCCGCCGATTCAACTCGATGAACACAATGGCCGCGATGAAGAAACTCACCAGCACCGTGGCAAAAAATTTCAGGCCCTGCCTGCTTTCCAGATGCAGCTCGATCCAGTCGAAGAGAACGCCGGCCCGTATCATGAAAAAATCCATACTGTCCGTCACCGCCTCATGGGAATGGGGATAATTTCTCTCTCTGTTTTTTTACTAATCTGTATTTTTCGGCGGCACAAGCTTTTACTGAAAATTACCCCCTTTCCCATGCAGCGGATCATCTTGCCCCCCGGCAATCCCCCGGCCAACAAAATCTTTGACTTGCGCCTGCCGGATGAGCAATCATGGAAACAGGAGCTGTTTTTGCGAAAACCATTCTTGGCTGATGGCTCGGAGGTGATTATGAGAGCGGACTCGATACAGGCCATGCTCCGCACCATTGAAGAAGAATGCCGCTTTACCGGCGGCCTCACCGGCCGCTACACCCTGCGGCAGCAGGTCTTTGACGCCATGGCCGCAGTACCGCGCGAGGAATTCGTCCCGGACCGGTTCAAGCCCTACGCCTACGACAACAACCCCCTGCCCATCGGCAATGGCCAGACCATCTCCCAGCCCTTCATCGTCGCGCTGATGACCGACCTGCTGGAGCCGGACCCGGACGACATCATCCTGGAAATCGGCACCGGCTCGGGCTATCAGGCCGCCATCCTGGCGCAACTGGTCAAGAAGGTGTACAGCCTTGAAATCATTCCCGAACTTGCCGAACAGGCTGCCCGGCGTTTACAAAAACTGGGCTACGACACGGTGGAGGTTCTTGCCTCCGACGGCTCTTCCGGGCTGCCGGAGCATGCCCCCTATGACGGGATCATCGTCACCGCGGCGGCGCCACGGATCCCCAAGGCCCTGGTCGAGCAGATGGCGCCTTTCGGCAGGCTCGTAATTCCGGTGGGCCGGCCCCCTCTGCCGCAGGACCTGCGGCTGGTGGAAAAAGCCGGCAACAAGATCACCAGCCGGAGCATTCTCTCCGTCGCCTTTGTCCCGTTCACCGGACAGGCGAAAGCCTGACGGGACCAACAATTGCACAAGGAGCCGCGGCAATCCATCCTGCTGCTCCGGGAAATTCCATGAAAACAGGATTATTGCACACTGGGCAAATCTTTTGCTACGACGAAAAGGGAACCGTTATCCCCTGCCCCAACAGCGGACAGGACGGGGAATTCCGCCTTGGCCTGCCATGGCCGAGACCACGATTTTCCCAGAAAGACGGGACAGTCCTTGACCATCTCACCGGGTTCACCTGGTCCAGGGATGCCAACCTGGGCGAATTACCCCTGACCTGGCAGGAATCCCTCGCTTTCATCGCCGGAATGAATCGCCGGAAATGGTCCGGTTTTGATGACTGGCGGCTGCCCAACCGCCGGGAACTACGCTCACTCATGAGCTATCAGGCAAAAAAACCCTCGCTGCCGGACGGGCATCCGTTCACCAACATTTTTCTGGGCTGGTACTGGACCTCCACCACGGCCGCGATTCACCCGGCCTATGCCTGGTGCATTCATCTTGAAGGCGCCCGCATGTTTTACGGACGCAAGGATCAGTACTCTCTGCTCTGGCCGGTTCGCGGCGCAGGATATGAGCTTTTGCCCAAAACCGGACAGGAAACCTGCCATGATGCCCTTGGCCGGGAGATCCCCTGCCCGGGCTCGGGGCAGGATGGAGAACATCAGCGGGGCCTCGTCTGGCCGCAGCCACGCCTTACCGATCTCGGCGAGACGGTATTCGACAATCTGACCAGACTCCTCTGGCTCAAGGATGCCGATTCGGGCGGAAAGTCCATGAGCTGGTCCCGGGCCCTGGATTTCATAGGCGAGATCAACCGCCGCAACCTGCACGGCAGCAGCGACTGGCGACTCCCCGACATAAACTCCCTTGAATCACTGGTGGACTGTTCGCAGGCTGAACCGGCCCTGCCGGCCGGCCACCCGTTCCGGCAGGTGCGCGAGGCCTACTGGTCATCCACCACCAGCTTTTTCGAAACGGACTGGGCCTGGGCTCTGTATCTTCACAAAGGCGCCCTGGGGGTCGGCCACAAAAAAGGGGAATCGTTTTTTGTCTGGCCCGTCAGGTTTTCTGGAGAGCAGGGCTGAAAGTAAGCGGTCACAGGGTGCCGCAGATGCGCGAAAGAGGCTTGTCCGCTATACACCAGGTATGCGGGCAGGCCGATGACAAAGCAGATGCGGTGCCCTGTGACCGCTTACTTCGGGGTTATACACCCTTTTGGGGCTTATCCCGTGATCAGTTACGACTGAAACTATCCGAACAGCCCGACCAAAAAAAGGCTCAACAGCGGGAAATAGGTAATCAGGCCCAGGGTGACCAGCAATATCCCCAAAAATGGCAGGGTGGCGGTGTACAGTTCGGCAATGGGCCGCTCAAAACGATAGCTGGCCAGAAAAAGATCGAGGCCCACCGGCGGGGTGCAGTAGCCGATCTGCAGGTTGGTCAAAAAGATGATGCCCAGGTGGACGGGGTCAACTCCATACCCCAGGGCAATGGGCACGATAAGCGGCACCACCAGCACCAGGGCGGAAAAGATATCAAGCAAGGCGCCTGCAATAAGCAGAAAGACGTTCAGCAGCAGGAGAAAGGTGTACTTGCTTGAGATATGCTCACGGATCAGGGCAAAGAGCCTGGCCGGAATCTCCTGATCGATCAGGAAGCTGGTGGAAGCCATGGAAGCGGCCAGCACCACAAAGATTCCCCCGAACAGGGCCATGCTCCGCACCACGATTCCGGGCAGCCGCGCCAGGGTGATATCCCGATGGACACAAACCTCCACGATCAGAACATAGAGGGCGGTCACCGCCGCCGCCTCGCCCACGACAAAAAAACCGCCGTAAATCCCCCCTAGAACAATAACCGGCAAGGGCAGTTCCCAGGCCGCAGCGCGCAGAGCCCGCCTCGTGGCGCCAGCCGGCAGCGGCTGACGGGGGCCACGCACGGCCGCGCCCTTCCCGACGCTGTATGCACCCAGCAGGACCAGCATCAACAGACCGGGCAGAATCCCGGCCAGGAAGAG
>JAJZSH010000197.1 GCA_021822005.1 Deltaproteobacteria bacterium
CAAGGCGTGCAAGCACCTCGCTGAGTGAACCAACCAGGGATTCCTCATGGAGCTTGGTCAATTCGCGCCCCAGGAAGATCCGGCGCTCGCCCAGCACTGCCCGGCAATCTTCCAGGCTCTTAAGAATGCGATGGGGCGCCTCATAAAAAAGGAGATGGTGGTCCTGGCTGGCCAGGGATTCCAGCAAGACCCGGCGCTGACTCGACTTGGCCGGTAAAAAACCGGCAAAGAGCACCGGGCTGTCGAACCCGGAAACGGAAAGACCGGCCGCCAGGGCCGAGGGACCCGGCACCGGCACCACGCTGATCCCCTCCTCCCGCGCTTTCTGGACCAGGATGGTACCGGGATCGGCAATGGCCGGGGTGCCGGCATCGGAGACCAGGGCGACGTCCTGGCCGGCCAGCAGGGCAGCGATGATGCCCTCGGCCTTGCGCGCCTCCTGGCCCTTGAAATAGCTGACCAGCCGGGTATGGATATTGTAGTGGGTGAGGAGCTTCCGGGTGTGGCGGGTGTCCTCCGAGGCGATCAACGCCACCTCCTTGAGGATGCGCAGCGCCCGCAGGGTGATATCCTCCAGGTTGCCGATGGGCGTGGCCACCACGTAGAGGGTGCCTGGTGTCTCTTGCTGGTCGGTTCCGGAATGCATACGTTCAGGCAGCAGGCAAAGCCAGGCGGAACGCGGCACCCGCGACGCCGGTCTTGCAGACCAAAGAGCCCCGCAGTTCCGCAGCGAGCCTCCGGGCCAGATAGAGTCCCAGCCCGAGATGACCAGCCCAGGTGGTGTAAAACGGGGCAAAAATCCGCTCCCGCTCCGCCTCGGGCACACCAGGGCCATTATCCTCCACCACCACGGTCGTCACTCCGGCAGTGCGAGAGGAGCGCATCACGATCCGGGGCTGTTCGCTGCCGCGCACCGCGGCCGGACTGTTTTCGAGCAGAAAGAAAAGAAGCTGGTGGAGGGCGGGTTGCCCTTCCCGCAGGGGTGGGAGATCGGCGGCCAACTGAAGGTCCTTCAGGACCTTGTGTTTGAAAAAGGAATCCGCACAGAGAAATTCCACTTCGGTACGGATGACGCTATTCACCGTATGCGGCTCCGCGCCCATCACCTGGGAAAAATCCGGCAGAATCAAGGTCCGCTGGACAATCTGTTCGCAGCTCCGCACCTTGTCCTGCATTTGGCGCACAGCCCCGGCCCGGAGCTGGATAAGATCGGAAAGTTGCTGCACACGCGTCTTTGCCTCTGGTGACAGATCCGCAGCCAGCAATTGCTGCATGAGGACTGCTATCTGATCGCTTGCCATGGCCAGCAGGTCGGTCTGCAGGGAAAAAATCTGAAGCGAACCGTTCAGATTATGGATAAGACCGCGGAAGAGCCGGCCCACGGCGGCATCATGACTTTGCCGAAGACAGGCCTCTTCCCATCCATTGTTCAGGGCCTCCCCCTGCTGCTCCACCATCCCCTTCCCGCCCTCGTTGCGCGTGTCCGCTTCTCGAACCACGCTTTTCTGTAGGCCAGCCTACCTGAAAACCCTCTCAAAATCCAGCCGATTTGCGCGACGGACAGCCCGATTCACGGACTGGACAAGGGTGTTGCGGTTACCGCAGAGGAAAAAAAACAGGAAAACCCCAGGCGGGCAACAATAATAAGGTTTGTGAACGATCTGATCGGTCCTCGCAATTTTTTACAATACCCAAATTTTTCTCTTTACATTGAAACACCACGATATTATTTATGGGCATCACCAACGTGTTTTGCGACCAACCGATCCAGACACGTCGCATGACCGGGAAAAGCGTAGAACGCCTTGTGTCTCGGGCTAGGAAAGAGACAAGAACAACAAACCAACACCAAAGAGAGAGAACGACTATGAAATCCGTACTGAGCAAAGTTGTCGCCCTCGCCCTGATGGGCCTGATGGTAACCGGTATGGTTGCCTGCAAGCAGAATGCAGAGACCACCGCTCCGGCTGAGCAGACTGCTGCTCCGGCCGCTCCGGCTGCTGAGCCGGCCGCTCCGGCTGCCCCGGCAGCCGACGCCGCTGCTCCGGCCGCTCCGGCTGCCGACGCCGCTGCCCCGGCTGCCCCGGCGAAGTAATTTTTCCGCAACACTGCGGTACCAACGAGGAGCAGGGCAACCTGCTCCTCGTTTTTTTTTGTCTTCTTTCTCCCCACGCCCCCATTTCTTTGCACTCCTTATCCCATTTCTCAATCAAGATGGAAACGCGAAGGCAGTGGATGGGCTTGGCCCATTGACGAGCGAGCAGCGACGAGACAGTACAGAGTGAGTACGGCGAGGAACCGCGCAACGCGGTGAGCCGGCAGCAGCGCAGCGGCGAAGTGAACGCTTGATTGAGAAATGGAATTAATTGACAATGGATAAGTGCAGGGGTAATATATGAAAAATTGTTCATATATTCAGTCAGCCGAATAGACGAGAATGAACCCCGGAGAAGATTTCTGCGACTGCCGTATCATCCACAAAGGGCGGGTCAAAGAGGCCAGGCAGGCGGCGCTTGCCGCTGGTGAGACCGGCCGCATGGCCGAGCTGTTCAAGGCCTTTGCCGATGGTGGTCGGCTCCGCATCCTCTGGGCGTTGCGCCAGGGTGAGATGTGCGTCTGCGATCTGGCGGCGTTGCTTCAGGTCAGCGAATCCGCGGTCAGCCACCAGCTCCGTCTGCTCCGCACCCTCCATCTGGTAAGTAACCGCCGCGAGGGCGTGGTCCTTTACTATCGGCTGAACGACGAACACATCGAACAGCTCCTCCAGGTGGCGCTGACCCACAGCCGGGAAGAGCGCCATTGATCCTGCTCGGCAATCCGCAACCGCAAGGGTTCCCATGAATTTTCTGACGACTATCGCTACGGAATCATGGGATCTGCTGCTGGAGGCCAGCGCCTATGTCCTCTTCGGCGTCCTGATCGGCGGCCTGCTCAAGGCCTTCCTCTCACCAGCCGCGGTTGCCAAACATCTCGGGAAGGGACGCTTTCTCCCGGTCTTCAAGGCAGCGCTCTTCGGGGTGCCGATGCCGCTCTGCTCCTGCGGGGTGCTGCCGGCGGCCGCCACCCTGAAAAAGCAGGGCGCCAACAACGGCGCGACTGTCGCCTTCCTCATCGCCACGCCGGAGTCCGGGATCGACTCCATCGGCATCAGCTACGCCCTGCTCGACCCGATCATGACCCTGGCCCGGCCGCTGGCCGCCTTTGCCACCGCCATGGTGGCGGGCATGGCCGAAAATTTGCGCAGGTCCCCGGAAGCGACCCTCATCACGGCCACCCCGCCCTGCGAGGTGGATGGCTGCTGCGACGGCACCGATTGCCCGCCGGCAGCACACTCCCGCCACCACAGTTTCAGCGAAAAGATACGGACCGGGCTGCGTTATGCCTTTGGCGATCTGTGGGGCGATATCGCCCCGTGGTTCTTCCTGGGGCTCATCCTGGCCGGCGTCATCACTGCCATCGTGCCAGACGATCTGATCAGCAGTTATCTGGGCGGCGGGCTTGCGGCCATGCTGCTCATGCTCGCCTTCGGCATTCCGCTCTACATCTGCGCCAGCGCCTCCACCCCCATTGCCGCGGCCCTCATTCTCAAGGGCGTCAGCCCCGGTGCCGCCCTGGTCTTCCTGCTGGTCGGGCCGGCCACCAACATGGCCTCGCTGACCGTTCTCGGCAATCTCATCGGCAAACGGGCCACGGCCCTTTATCTCACCGCCATCGCCGGCACCAGCGTGATCTGGGGGCTCATCGTCGATGCGATCTATGCCGGAATGGGGATCTACGCCAAGGCCGCCATGGGCCAGGCAGTCGAGTTGCTGCCCTTCGAAGTCCAGCTTGCCGGCACCGTTCTCGTCCTGGTGCTTTCTGTCAAGCCGCTTGGCCGGGTCATCGGTAGCTGGTTGCAACGGCTGTTCGGGCGAGACGGCAAGGGCGGCCCTCCATCTGGTTGCGGCTGCGGCGGCGAATGCCACCCCACCTCCGGTTTCCCCGTCAGCCACCAATAAACCGTTCAGGCGTCAAGAAGTCTGCCGGCGAAAAAAATCCCGTCCTGCGTATCCTGCCCACCTCTTCGGGGCAGGATGTTCCGTCATTCCTTGCCGTCACGGCCAAAAACACGCCCTCTCCATGCCTTGCTTGACACGATGCAAAGCAGGCTTAATTCTCAAATCAAGAGGGAAAGAAGCTGAACAAGGTCAAATTGACTTAGGTCAAATTGTTTTCTTCCCAGTCTGGTATGCTGTTCTTGAAGTAGTTATGCTCCCGACCAACGAACCATTTTCCCCTCTCCCAGGTGACTGCCATGGGCAAAGATCATTTTCAGGAACTGACCGAACAGGACATCGTGCAGGCCATGCAGGCGATGGAGGGATACATCGACATCACTCCTGCGGATTTCCGGGAAATCTATCAACGCGCCTACTGTCACGCGTGGGAAAGACTCAATCAATCCCTGCGGGCGCACCAAATCATGAGCCGCACCGTCGTCAGCGTGCACCCGGGAACGCCCCTGAGCGACGTTGCCCGGTTGATGGCCACCCACCACATCTCCGGGGTTCCCGTCGTTGACCAGCAAGAACGCCTCGTAGGCATCGTCTCGGAAAAGGATTTTCTGCGCCGCATGGATGCTACCGAGCACAACTCGTTCATGGCGGTCGTGGCCGACTACCTTACCACCAAGGGCTGCATTACTCTCGACATCAAAAATCAGCCGGCAAAAGCAATCATGACGAGCCCTGCCATTTCAATCGATGCGCAGACACTGGCTCACGAAATCGCCCTCCTGATGACCCGTCATGGTATCAGCCGCTTACCCGTTGTCGATGCGGATAACAAGCTGGTAGGCATCCTCTCCCGGACTGATTTGGTTCGGGGAACGCACTTGGAGGAGGCATCATGTCCTACTTCCTGAAAATGAAAGGAATCTCCACCAGCCCGCCGCGGGTGAGCGCCGGCGAAATACTCTGGTCGTGGCTCGGGGCGTTCCTGGGGATCAGCCTGGTGGGGTATCTCCATTACACCGTCCTGGGCGATGGCGATCTCATGCTCATTGTCGGCTCCTTCGGGGCCTCGGCGGTGCTCATCTACGGCGCCATCAAGAGCCCGCTGGCCCAGCCGCGGAACCTCATCGGCGGTCACCTCATCTCGGCCTGCATCGGGGTGACGAGCTACCAACTACTCTCCCCCCACATATGGCTCGCCGCCGCGGTCGCGGTGGCCACGGCCATCGCCGCCATGCATGCCACCAAGACCCTGCACCCGCCGGGCGGTGCCACGGCCCTCATCGCGGTGATCGGCGGCCCCAAGATCCACGGGCTGGGGTATTTTTACGCGCTCATGCCGGTGGGGGTGGGCGCGCTCATCATGCTCGTGGTGGCGCTCGTCGCCACCAACATCCCGAAAAACCGGCAGTACCCCGAGTTCTGGTGGTAGAAAGGACAAAAAAAACCCCTTCCTTTTTGAGGAAGGGGTTTTAGGGAAAAAGGATCGGCGGCAACCTACTCTCCCACCAAGTCTCCCTGGCAGTACCATCGGCGCGAGAGGGCTTAACTTCCGTGTTCGGAATGGGAACGGGTGTGACCCCTCTGCTATGGCCACCGAAATTCTGTGAGCTGTCAGCCATCAGCGAAGAAGCTTTCAGCTTGAAGCTGAGAGCTGACCGCTGAAAGCTGACGGCTATAATTCACGATAATTGAATATCTTGGGTTGTAAGTTGTTCGAGTAGTTGAGATTTTTTTGCGGCTTAAGAAGTAGATGGCCAAGCCGCACGGCTTATTAGTACCGGTAAGCTCCATGTGTTACCACACTTCCACACCCGGCCTATCAACGTTGTAGTCTCCAACGAGCCTTGAGGTGGGTTACCCCACGGGATATCTCATCTTAGGGTGGGCTTCCCGCTTAGATGCTTTCAGCGGTTATCCCTGCCGAACGTAGCTACCCTGCCATTGCCGCTGGCGCGACAACAGGAACACCAGTGGTTCGTCCATCCCGGTCCTCTCGTACT